>NZ_JAGIOC010000002.1 GCF_017876515.1 Brachybacterium fresconis
ATCCAGTTCCTAGGCGCTTTTGGTGGCTCGCTATTCAATGACGCTGGCGATGCCGTGGCTTTCGATGATGGCACTGGTGAGGCAGCACTGCAGTACATGATCGACCTCATTGAGGATGGTTCTGCGGATTTTGACCTTCGCGGTACGGAGGGGCAGCCTTCTCCGTACCAACGTGGAGAGGTTGCCTTGCAGCTAGTTGGAAGCGCCGCCTGGCCCCTTCTGGCACAGGAAACTCCCGAGCTCGTTACAGAGGAGCGGATGGGCATCTTCGTAACGCCTGGAGTGGCGGGCGAAGAGCCCAGCCTCCTACTGGGCGGGACGTTGATCAGCTTGGGTGAGAACGCCACTAATCCAGAACTAGCTCTCGATTTCGTAAAACACATGTTCTCGCCCGATAACCTGGTCAGCGCTTCGAAGCTCACCGGTAACGCTCCTTCCATCACTGAGGTCCCGGATGATCCCGACCTTGCCGCGAACCGGTTTTCCACCTTTCTTACGGACAACCTTGATTATGCAGACGTCGCCGAGGGTGGCAGCCCGGCTTGGATGGAAGTCCGCGAAGTCATTGGACCGCAGGTCGAGTCGGCGGTGACAGGAGCGCAAACACCTGCCGAATCAATCTCGAATATAAAGAGTGCTGCTGAAGACGCCATCGCGCGTCTGTAAAAGGTCATCACTTTTCGCAGCCCTCGGCATTCTCGAGGGCGGCATCGTGCGCTGAAGTGCGAGATCAGCCCCACGTTTGGAGGTCCATAGATGACTACTGCTCAGACAGCGCCGTCCCCGCCCACGGCCACAGATCGCGGGCGGGCGCCCGGCAGCAGACGCAGGAGCCCTCGGCGCGCTGAGAAGCGCTGGGGGCTCATCCTGGCTGCCCCAGCCACCTTCCATGTCGCTCTGTGGACCGGCATCCCGGTCGTCGCTGCGATCGTGCTCTCTTTCACCTCCTACGACATGGTCAGCCGGCCGGAGTTCAACGGGATCGGGAACTACCTGGAGATCTTCCGCGACGACATCTTCTGGCGCGCGGTCAGCCACAACCTGATCTTGGCCGTGGTGGGCATCCCTATCTCGATGATCATCGCCCTGGTCCTGGCCGTGATGCTGAACCAGGGGCTCAAGGGTGAGGGCATCTTCCGCACGATGGTGTTCCTCCCGCATGTCACCGCAACCGTCGCGGTGGCCATGATCTGGTTGTGGATCTACGCTCCAACCGACAACGGTCTGGCGAACATCGCACTGGGTCTGTTCGGGTTCGAGAACTCTGCGTGGCTGACCAGCCCCAACACCTCGCTGATGTCGGTGCTGCTGGTGACCATCTGGCAGGGGATCGGGCTCAAGATGCTCATCTACTTAGCCTCGATGCAGGGGATCTCGCGCGACCTGTACGAGGCCGCGGAGATCGACGGGGCGGGCACGATCGGGAAGTTCTGGCACATCACCGTTCCGATGCTGCGACCAGCCACGTTCTTCGTGCTGGTTACCTCCATCATCGGGAACTTCCAGACCTTCGACCTGATCTTCAACCTCACCGCCGGGGGCCCCGCCAACTCCACCACGGTGATTACCTATGAGATCTACCAGACTGCCTTCCAGCAGTTCCGCATGGGTCTGGCCACCGCTCAATCGGTCATCTTGCTGATCATGCTGGTCGTCCTGACGATCATCTCGCGCAAGCTCGTGGGAGGCACGGACAATGACTGACATGCCCGCCATGCAGCAGCACGTGGCCGAAGAACTCGACCACAGCGCGGTCGGCACCCGGAAGCAGCGGGCCCGCCGGGCCCCCAGCAGGAGCCGCCAACGACGCACCAGCCGGATCATCCTGTTCATCGTCCTCGCGATCACCTCGATACTGATGGCCGCTCCGTTCTTGTGGATGTTCTTGACCTCGGTGCGCACCCCGCAGGAACTGGCTGATCCCAATATGGGGCTCATCCCGCGCGAGTGGGCCTGGGGCAACTACCTCGAGGCGTTCAACGCGGCTCCGTTCGCGATCTACGCCCGCAACAGTTTCCTACTGGCGGCCCTGCAGACGACCGGGACCCTAGTGTTCGGCTCAGCCTGCGGCTACGCAATCGCGAAGATGCGCTTCCCGGCCGCGCCGTGGATCTTCGGCGCCTTCCTGGCCTCGATGATGATCCCCTTCTACGCGACCGTCATCCCGCAGTTCCTGATCGTGCGGTTCATGCCCCTGTTCGGTGGGAACAACCTCTTCGGTCAGGGCGGCAGCGGCTGGATCGACACCTGGTGGGGGCTGGTGGTCCCAGGGGCGATCAGTGCCTTCAACATCTTCTTGCTGCGTCAGTTCTACGTCGCCACCCCCACGGAGCTCATCGAGGCCGCCCGCATCGACGGCGTCAGCGAGCTCGGGATCTGGGCAAAGATCATCACCCCGCTGATCAAGCCCGGCCTGCTGACTGTGGCGCTGCTCTCCTTCGAGCAGGGCTGGAACAACTTCCTGTGGCCCCTGCTGGTGACCACCTCGGAGCAGCTGCGCGTGATCCAGCTGGGCCTATCCGTGTTCCGTCAGGAAGCCGGCACCGACTTCCATCTGCTGATGGCCGGCACCACCATCGCTGCCGTGCCCATGATCATCCTGTTCGCCATCTTCCAAAAGTATTTCGTCAATGGCTTTGTCAACTCCGGCATCAAGTGAGACGCCCGTGAACTGCTCGGCCCCCGACCCAGGGGCCGAGCAGCCTGTCCGCGCCAGGATTGGTGCGCAATACCCGAGCGCGATCGTGCGAGCTCTGACCGTCCCGGCAGCTTTCTTTGCCACCAACTGGGCGGCGATACTGCTGATTCTCACTGTGATCGGGACGGTCCCCGCCCTGGTCGCCGCCACCCGCACCACCATGGACCTGCGTTCCCACGCCGACCGCGCCTTCCGGGAGACCCTGCGCGCCTCGACTGTCCTGCTGCGGCGCGACTGGGCCCTCTCGCTCGCACTGTGGGCACTGCTGCTTCTGATCGCGGCCAACGCGCTGATCCTCACGGACCTGGCGACAGGAGGCACCCGCGTGTTCCTCGTCGGCATCTCCCTACCACCCACCTGGCTGGCCGTCTCGGCCCTGAGCGCCTACGTGGTCACCGCCGCATCGAAGGACCTGACCGCCTCGAGTGGTGAGGTCACCGGAACAGCCCTCACCTTGATGATGCGCCGACCGGTGCGCGCGCTCCTGGCTCCGGCCACGATCATCACGGTGGTCCCGCTGTGGGCGCTGGCACCCCTGACCATCGCCTTCGGCTTCAGCCTCCCGCCATTCCTGGTCGCGAGGTTCTGGGGGCCGGTGGATTCGTAAGACTGAACCTTGAACCGTCCCACTGGACCGGTCGATCCGTCCCCCAGCGGCTCGGGACATTCCGGTTAATCACGCAGGCACCACGAACACTTACAGCCGATCCCAAGCGTGAACAAGCAGGCGGTGCTCTGTGGCCGACTGGTGACAGACCGCTCCGCCGCGCCTGGCACTCGCGCAAAGCGGGCATGGAGTGGGCCGGGAGCTGGAATCATGTACCCATGAGTCACAAGCTCCTCGTGCTGTCCGATATCCGCGCCCGAGCAGGAGCTTTCGTGGCGCAGTGGCGCGAAGCAGAGGGGTACGAGCGCGGGGAGGCGCAGTCGTTCGTTCGGGACCTCCTGCGCGTCTTCGGCATCACCCGCTCGACCGCAGCCGTGTACGAGAAGCGCGCGCAGCGCGCTTCCACGGGCGGTCAGGGATACATCGACGCATTGATCTCCGGGACGGCGCTGATCGAGATGAAGTCCGCGGGCGCAGACCTCGTCAAGGCCGAGGCGCAGGCACTGGACTACATCGAGTCGCTGACCCAGCACGAGCGCCCTGACTTCGTGATCACCAGCGACTTCCGCAGCTTCCGCCTGCTCGACCTCACGGCCGATGCTGGCAAGGATGGGCTGCTCGAGTTCTCCCTCGAGGAGCTGCCGGCCCATGTCGAGGACCTCATGTTCTTGGCCGGCTACCGGCGCGCGAAGTTCGGCTCGACCGATCAGGAAGCGGCATCGATCAAGGCCGCGCAGCTGATGGCGAAGCTGTACGAGCACCTCGAGTCCACCGGTTACGACGACCACCAAGCGTCGATCTTCCTCATCCGCACGCTGTTCTGCCTCTACGCCGACGACGCTGGTCTGTGGGAGCGGGACCTGTTCTCCCGCTACATCGAGGAGCGCACCAGCGAGGACGGCTCCGACCTCGGCGCGCAGTTGACCACGCTGTACCAGGCGCTCAACCGTCCGGAGGACAACCGCTACGGGCGCGCCGACGACCTGATTATGGCCTTCCCCTACGTCAACGGCTCGGTGTTCGGCGAGGCCGTCGATATTCCCTATTTCGACCGTGCCTCGCGGGAGCTGTTGCTGCAGGCGGCGTACTTCAACTGGTCCAGCATCTCGCCGGCGATCTTCGGCTCGCTGTTCCAGTCGGTGAAGTCTAAGAAGGCCCGGCGCGAGCTGGGTGAGCACTACACGACCGAGACCAACATTTTGAAGCTCATCCGTCCGCTGTTCCTCGATGAGCTCGAGGAGCGGTTCACCAAGGCGTACGCGAAGAAGCGCGAGCTGGAGAAGCTGCTTGAGCACCTGGGGTCGCTGTCGTTCTTCGATCCGGCGTGCGGGTGCGGGAACTTCCTGATCATCGCCTACCGGGAGCTGCGCGGCCTCGAGCTGCGTATCCACGAGCGCCTGCAGCAGCTTGACCCCACGCGTGCGCAGCTGTCGCTAGACGCCGGCGCCCGCGTCCACGTGACGTTGACGCAGTTCTACGGGATCGAGCTGGAGGAGTGGCCGGCCACCATCGCTCGCACGGCGATGTTCCTGGTCGAGCACCAGGCGAACCAGGCCGTGAACCTCACCCTGGGCTACGCCGTGCCGATGCTCCCGCTGCAAGACTCCGCCCGGATCACCGTCGCCAATGCGCTGCACGCTGACTGGTCCCAGATCATTCCGCCGACGACCTCCCTGTACGTCATGGGCAACCCACCCTTCCTCGGCGACAACACGCGCGGTGCGGACCAGCTCGCTGACCTGCATAACGCCTGGGGCGGAGACAAGACTCTGTCCCGGATGGACTACGTGACCGGCTGGCACGCCAAGGCCCTCACCCTGTTCCGTGACCCGCGATACCGGGGCGAGTGGGCCTTTGTCACTACCAACTCCATCACTCAGGGCGATCAGGTCCCGCGCCTGTACGGCTGGATCTTCGAGGCGGGCTGGCGGATCAAGTTCGCCCACCAGACCTTCGCCTGGTCGAGCGAGGCCCCCGGCGCCGCCGCCGTCCACTGCGTCATCGTCGGCCACACCCAAAACGCGAAAGCCAATCCGCGCCTGTTCGAGTACGAACGACCCAAGGCTGAGCCTCACGAGGTTCCGGTCAGGATCGGGATCAACGCCTACCTCCAGGACGCGAAGAACATCCTGGTTGAGAAGCGGTCGGCGCCTCTGAGCTCGGCCCTTGCTGTGGTGGAGTACGGATCAAAGCCGACCGACGACGGCAACCTGATCATCGAGCCCGACCAGTATGCGGAGGTCATCGCTGATCCCGTTGCAGCGAAGTACGTCCGCAAGTACGTCGGCGCCCGCGAGCTCATCCACGATGAGGATCGCTGGTGCCTGTGGCTGGATGGTATGGACCCCGCGGACCTGAACCGGTCACGCACTCTGCGGGATCGGGTTGAAGCCGTTCGCGAGTTCCGCGGCGCGTCCCGAGCTTCCGCTACCCGCGAGTACCCGCACCACCATCTCTTCCGGCAGCTCGCGAAGAAAGACGCCAACTACGCATGCATACCGATCCATGTGGGCGAGGGCCGGCGCTACTACCCAGTCGCCCTATTCGACGCAGACGTCATCGCGAGCAACGCCAACTTCGTGATGAACGATCCGGACGGGTTCCAGTTCGCCATCATGTCCTCGAGCATGTTCATCACCTGGCAGAAGGCCATCGGTGGCCGCC
Source organism: Brachybacterium fresconis (assembly GCF_017876515.1). Lineage (NCBI taxonomy): Bacteria > Bacillati > Actinomycetota > Actinomycetes > Micrococcales > Dermabacteraceae > Brachybacterium > Brachybacterium fresconis. The sequence continues at coordinate 5,970 of NZ_JAGIOC010000002.1, forward strand.
TGGGGTCGAGCCTACGATTCGCTTCGACGCTGACCTGGTACACCCTCCCCCTACCCTCTGTGTCGCCGTCCGCTCGCGAGGCGATCGCGACGGCCGGTCACGGAGTGCTAGAGGCACGCGCGCTCCATCCCGAACGATCACTGGCTGAGCACTACAACCCTCTAGCGATGGACCCTTGGGCCTGCCCGCAAGTTGTTGACGGTTGATTAACCTCGGGATTTCATGGGGGCGTGGTCCCGACCGGCGGACGGCATGGAGAAAGGTGCTCCTGACCTGGAATGATACGGGGTGTTGAAGCTCGTATCGATCCACCGGAAGGAGCACCTTTCAGGTGTCCCAGCCTACCTTGTTCTTCTACCCCCGTCCGCGCGTGGACATCGCTGAGGTCCCGGCGGTCTCGCAGGCGGGTGCGGTGCTGCTGACCGACACGCTCCATGCCACTGGCCTGGCCGCTTCGCTGCGCGAAGCGCTGGGTCCCTGGACGAAACCGCTGGCCGAGCATCACGCCGCGAAAGTCCTGCTGGACCTCGCGATGACTCTCGCGATCGGCGGGGAAGTCGCCCGCGACACTGACCTGCTGCGGTGCGAGCCGGGACTGTTCGGGTCCGTCGCCTCTGCGCCGACGATCTCCCGCACACTCACTACCTTGGCCCAGGACGCCCCGGCGGTGGTCGAGGCGATCTCGAGGGCTCGCCGTGCCGCGCGCGAACGAGCCTGGACCATGGCCGGTGACCACGCCCCTGGCCACGGGGTCAGCGCGAAGAACCCGCTGGTCATCGACCTTGATGCCACACTGATCAACGTTCACAGTGAGAAGGAGCAGGCCTCACCGACGTTCAAACGCGGGTTCGGCTATCACCCTCTATGCGCGTTCCTCGATCACGGACAGGCCGGCACCGGGGAACCCCTCGCCATCGCCCTGCGCCCGGGCAACGCGGGATCGAACACCGCCGCCGATCACATCGCCGTCACGCGCGAGGCTCTCGCCCAGCTCCCGCCAGCCCTGCTGGGCCGGGGCGGGCGGGGGTCGAAGAAGATCCTGATCCGCACCGACGGAGCCGGCGGCACCAAGGACTACATCCAGTGGCTGACCACGCGGCGTCTGGCCTACTCGGTCGGGTTCACCCTCCCCGCACATACTCCTGACCTGCTGAAACGAGTTGACGAAGCAGACGCGTGGACGCCGGCCTATGACAGCGACGATGACGGGATTCGAGACGGGGCCTGGGTCGCAGACCTCACCGGGCTGCTGGACCTCGCAGGCTGGCCCGACGGGATGCGCGTCATCGTGCGGAAAGAACGACCGCACCCCGGGGCACAGCTGCGAATCACTGACCACGACGGGATGCGGATCACCGCGTTCGCGACCAACACCAGCCGCGGACAGCTCCCCGTTCTCGAGCTGCGTCACCGTCGCCGCGCGCGCTGCGAGGACCGGATTCGCAACGCGAAGGACATGGGCCTTGAGAAGTTCCCGCTGCAGGGATTCGCGCAGAACCAGATCTGGTGCCAGATCGTCCAGCTCGCCTCTGAGCTTGTCGCCTGGATGCAGACCATCGCCTTCACCAGCGGCGACGCAAGGAGATGGGAGCCCAAACGACTCCGCGCGCGGTTGTTCGAGATCCCCGCGACGCTCGTGCGGCGCTGCCGACACAAGGTCCTCCACCTCGCCCGGCACGCCCCGGAAGCCTCCACCGTCCTGACCGGCGTCAACCGGCTCCGCACCGCCGTCGCCCAGACCTGACCAGACGACTCAGCCGTCCCTACGATCTCCAGCTGCACGACCTCGGGCGTGGAACCCGACCGCCCGCAACGGACACTGCGACAGATCGTCACACCCAGATGCCAGAATCAGCAGCTGAACACCGGCAACGACGCCGGCCCACCCCACTCACGGGCGTCATGAAATTTCGAGGTTAAGCTGCTTGAGCCTGGTCTGTGTGTTCTTCGGTCTCGGCCTGGTCGCGGTCGATGGCGTTCTCGAACGCGACCGGGCTGGTGTAGTCGAGGCTGGAGTGCAGCCGGCGACGGTTGAAGACGATCTCGATCCAGCGAGCGACCTCGCGACGCGCTTCGGCCCGGGTCGGCCAAGAGCGCCGGTCGTAGAACTCAGTCTTCAGCGTGGCCCAGAACGACTCGGCCATCGCGTTGTCCCAGCACACCCCGGTCCGTCCCATGGACTGGCGGATCCCCAGCTCCTCGCAGGTCTCGAACAGGGTCTTTGACGTGTACTGGGTGCCGCGATCAGCGTGAAACACAAGGTCATCTGGGACATCCCTGCGCAGGGTTCGTGCCATCCGCAGCGCGCGGTCAACGAGACCGGCGTCCTGACACTCGTCCATCGCCCAGCCCAGCACGCGCCGGGAGTGCCCGTCACGGACCGCGGCGAGGTAGAGCCAGCCCTCGCCGGTTCGCAGATACGTGATGTCGCTGATCCAGATGGCATCGAGGCGTCCCTGGTCCCATCGCCGCTGGGCGTGATCCGCGAAGCCTCGGGCGGCGGGATCTTGGATCGTCGTCACCGGGGTGAACATGCTCGGGCTGATGCCCTCCAGTCCCTGACGACGCATGGACGCGGCGACCGTCTTCCGGTCGATCACCGTCCGCCGCTGAGCCCTCGACCCGGGGCCATGCTGGCGACGGCGCTGCCAGGCGTAGTAGCCCTGCCGAGTCACACCCAGAAGCCGCGCCATGCGGGTGATCTCGAAGTTCGCCTTCTCCGCGTCCATCAGCTCGAACCGTTCCGCCGTGGTGGCTTCGACGCGAAGAAGGCGGCTGCTTTTCCCAGGAACTCATTGTCCGTCTCCAGCTCATGGACCCGCCGCCGCAGACGCTTCAACTCTTCCCGCTCGTCGGCCGCCAACGGCACTTCCGGGCCCGGAGCCGGGCCCCGGCGCTCGCGTTCTTGCTGGACCCAGCGACCCAGCAACTGCGCACCCACGTCGATCTCCTCGGCCACATGCGCGATCGGCCGGTCCGTATCCAGCACCAGAGCTGCTGCCTCTCGGCGGTACTCCGGCGTGTACCTCTTCCGCTTGCTCATCACGACAACCATCCCGCAGGCCAGCACGACCCGCTATCTCAGGCGTCAACATCAGAAGGGTAAGCCCACCCTGCTCTGGTGAAGGCTCACGATGCCCTGGACAGACTGGTCGATCGAGCGTTCGGAGCGAAGAGAAAGATGACCTCGAACGACGAGCGCAGCAAGCTGCTGTTCGACCAGTACGCCGCGATGGCCACGGAGCCGTCCAGCTGAGGCTCCGCGCGAAGTGCCCGCATCTCCCCCAATGGGGAGACGCGGGCACTTGCTGTGCGTCAGTCCTTGCGCTGTGAGGCGGTGACACGCTTGTCGATCACGGGCACGAGTGCAGCGATGAGCGTGATCATCGCCGCCACAGTGACCGGATCGAGCATGAGGATCACAGTGATCGTCATAGCCTGCTCCTATCTGTCAGGAAGGAGCCGTTGCCTGGTATACGAGCAAAAACGCTTGTTTTGCAGGTGATGAGACTGCTACAGTAGGAGAGACGCCTGACTAGCATCGCCCCCGCCGCAGCGAGAGACATCAATACGACCTCCTTCGGTGGGTGTAAGACATGGCCCGAGTGGTTGCACACTGGGCCATGGAGAAGTGTATCACATTGCTGTACACTCCGTGACGTTTCAGAATGCGCCCTCCGCTCGATTGAGCCGGGGGCGCTTCTTTGTGCTGGTCACAAGGCCTCACGCCCACTTCTCTGGCATCTACCTCATGGCGTGTCGTTGGGCCTCTCCCGGATGACGGCTAGGAAGCGTCTCGGGAGATGAACCTGCGCGAAGTGCCCGGCAGCGGCGAGGCACCCGTCGCGGAATTGGCGTTACGCCTCGAATGTGATCGCCGGGTGTCTGCCCGGCAGGTGAAGGACCGTCGTGCCCCCGAGGCACTCGACTCGCAGCAACGTGTCGCGATGGGTCATCGCGATACTCCCAATGCGCCGGATGAGCGACTGGGGAGACTCTGTGGAACCGTCGTGCTGCTGCGCCGGCCCTCCCGAGGTGATCATGAGGCCAGTCTCAAGGATGTCGACACTTGCCAACTCAATCATTCTGTCCCCGTCGCCAGGGGTCAGCCAGCCGAGCCGCGTAACCTGCTTGCCCTTTGCCGTCGAAATTTCTATCTGCACGAGTCTTCCAATCGTCGTAGCCGAGTTATGTGCTCGGCTCAAATGATAGAGCGACTAGGGGTAGAGAGGCCCGGGGGATGGATGCTCCAGGTACCGGTACAGCGTGTTTCGACTGATGCCGTAGGTACGTGCAATCTGGGCTTTGGGGACTCCGGCGGCGACGGCGTTGCGGATCTCGCGGATCTGGTCATTGTTGAGCCGGCGCTTGCGTCCCGGGTACTTGCCGGGGGTCTTCTTCGCGATCGCGATCCCCTCAGCCTGTCGCTCCCGGATCATCTCGCGCTCGGACTGCGCCACCGCGGTGATGATGTGGAGGATCAGTCGGGTGGTGAGGTCTCCCCCACCGGGTCGGATCGTGAGCCCTTGGGTGCAGAACTCGACGGTGACGCCCTTCTGCTCGAGCTCTTCCATGATCGTGAGCATGTCGCGCAGGGACCGGGCGAGCCGGTCGATGGAGGCGACGACGAGGGTGTCCCCCTCGCGCACGTACTTGATGGCCTTCTGCAGTTCGGGGCGTTCGGAGGCGGTGGCGGCGGACTGGTACTCGCTGTAGGTCTTGTCGACCTCTCCGACGGCCTCGAGCTGCCGGTCGAGGTTCTGGCCGGCGGATGAGACTCGGACGTAGGCGACGCGCTGCGTGGTTGGCATGGGGCCAGTGTGTCGCACAAGGATGGTCGGCGCCTTTGGCTAAGCAGATGTGTCATGAAATCGCCACCAGCGACCCTATTGGGAACCGCAAGCGCTCTGATCGCGAGGTGTCATGTTGGGGTATACCCCATTGCGACACCGGTCCCTCGAAGGCCCTGCGCGTGTGGGTGTGCACGGTTGATGGCGGGGTTTTCGCAGCGCTACTTGGCGCGGTGCGCCTCGTGTCAATCTGGTGTCTCTCCGTTGGGGTCGAACAGGGTGCGTTCGGAAGAGCGGTGGGCGAAGTTCGCAAGAGCGTGGTCTCGGAGCTGACCTAGGGCATGTCTGACAAATATGCAGCGCCCGTCCTGCGAGACTGGCCAGATGTCGAGGTTCCAGGTGCTCTCCGATGCCCAGTGGTCGATGATCGCCGACATGCTGCCCCGCCCCACAGGCCGCAAGGGCAGGCCCTTCGCCGACGCGCGGACCATGGTCGAGGCGATCATCTACCGGTATCGGACCGGCATCGCCTGGCGCGATCTGCCCGAGGTCTTCGGTCCCTGGCAGACGGTCTGGACCTGGCACCGGCGCATGGCCGCTGACGGCACCTGGGACCGGGTGCTGGAGCGGCTGACCGCGGCAGCCGACGAAGCAGGACAGATCGACTGGACGGTCTCGGTGGACTCGACGATCGCTCGCGCCCATCAGCACGCGACCAACGTCAGCCGCCACACAGGGGGCTGGATCGAACTACACGAATCAGCAGACCCAGCCCCAGACCCAGCCGGACCGGCCGGCCCCAGAGCCGCCTGATCATGCCCTGGGCCGCTCGCGCGGCGGGCTCTCGACGAAGATCCACCAGCTCGTCGACGGCCGTGGGCTGCCGCTGGTGGTGCTGCTGAGTCCCGGTCAGGCCGGCGACTCGCCGATGCTTCTGCCGCTGCTGCAGCAGTTGAAGGTCGGCCGCCGCCTCGGGCGGCCACGGACCCGGCCGGATGCACTCTGCGGCGACAAGGCCTACTCCTCGCGCGCGATCCGCAAGCACCTGCGCGCCAGGGGCATCACCGCCCACATCCCCGAGCCCGAGGACCAGAAAGGTCATCGGCTGCGGCGCGGATCAGCCGGCGGCCGGCCGCCGAACTTCGACCCGAACGCCTACCGCGGCCGCAATGTCGTCGAACGCCGCTACTGCCACATCAAGCAGTGGCGCGGGATCGCGACTCGCTATGACAAGCACGCGCTGACCTATCGGGCCGCGGTGGTGCTCAACGCGGTGATCGCCTGGACCGCACATTTGTCAGACATGCCCTAGGTGTACTGACCGGGGACATTGATCAACCGCGTGAAGGGCGGCTGGTTGGCGCAGGCCGTGTGGGGTCGGTGATGGTTGTAGTGATGCAGCCATGACTCGAGAGCGTCGCGTCGTTCTGCCTCTGAGCGGTAGCAGCGGGCGTAAGCCCACCCGTCGGCCATTGTGCGGTGGAAGCGCTCGACCTTCCCGTTCGTCTGCGGGCGATATGGGCGCGTGTACCTCGGACGGATCGACAGCGCCTCGCAGGTACCGCGCCACAGATGCGACCGGTAGGCACCGCCGTTGTCGGACAGTACTCGCTCGATCGTGACCCCACGCTCGGCGAACCAGCCGACAGCTCGGTGCATGACGCCAACGGCAGTGACAGCAGTCTCGTCGTCGTGGATCTCGGTGTACGCGACGCGGGAGTGGTCGTCGATCACGGTGTGGACGTAGGCGTAGCCCAGCTTGGGTCCGCCGTGCTGATTGCGTGGCTTGTCCGGCGTGGCGACGCGGTTGCGGTCGCCTTGGCGTCGGCCGACGTAGCGCCAGCCACCGCCGTCGGGGATGTTCCCCAGCTTCTTCACGTCCACGTGCACCAGCGACCCGGGGTGCGCGTGCTCGTAACGACGGATCGGTTCGCCGGTCGCCCGGTCGACGTGCGACAGCCGATTCAATCGAGCAGTGGTGAGGATGCGGTGGACGGTGGAGGGCGCGATCCCGAGCCTCGCTGATAGTTGAACTGGCCCTTCCCGCAACCTGATCCGCAGGTTGACGCACCGCTTCGTGACGGGCTTGCTCGTCTTGTTCGGCGAGCTCTTCGGGCGCGAGGACCGGTCGTGCATGGGCTCGCCGGCGCGGTAGCGGTCGACCCAGCGCTTCACGGTCGGCCACGAGACCTGGAATCGGGCGGCGACCTCACTGATCGGCCAGCCCTCCTCGACGACGAGTTGGGCAACCTTCAGACGGTGACGCGGTGTGAGGGCAGCGTTGGGATGGGACATGGCATCTTTCGGTCCGGGACGGCGCCGCGGCATCCGCCGCTGTCAGGCCGGATGCTGCACGTGGATTCGCAGTGCGTTCGCGGCGAACTGCGCGGCTTCTGGGCTGCCGAAGGTTTGGTGGAAGTCGGGGTTGGTTTCGTAGAGGTCGGCCATGCCTCGCAGCATTGCGGCGGATCGTTCGGCATCGCCGGCGTGGGTGGGTGTCCCGGGGATGTCAGCGAACCAGGCCACGTGGTCGGCAGCGTGCGCTTGAGCAACTGGTGAGCCAGGTACGTGGCCGGCTTCGTGGATTTCTGCCCACCGTGTGAGCAGGGCCTGGGCGTTGGCCTGCCAGTCGCGTTGCTGTTCCACGGACTTGGCATGCCACCACCGGTTCGACGCGGCGAAGGCCTCGCGCCCCCACCGGCGTACGACCTCGGCCTCGTAGCGGTCGTTGAAGCCTTCGAGCATCACATCCATGCGCGGTTCACGGCCCTCTCGGCGCATCTGCAGGGTGTGCTCGACCGCGCTGATGCGCCGGTCCAGGGCCTCGCGGTCCTCGGCGAGCTGTGTCAGGTGGGCCTCGAGCGCTTCGACCTCGGCGGTCGGCGTCTCGGGGGCGTCGAGCACTGCGGAGATGCCGGCCAGTGGCATACCCGTGTCGCGAAGCAGAAGGATGCGTTGCAGGCGCGCGACCGCGTCGGGACCGTAGTAGCGGTAGCCGTTGGACCCGACGCGATCGGGTTCAAGCAGCCCGATGCGGTGATAGTGGCGCAGCGTGCGGCCGCTGATGCCTGCGCGTTCAGCGAGCTCGTGCACCGTCCATTCCATCACCGGGCTCCTGTCGATCGACGTGCTGCTCAGTGTGCCGCGTCTGTGGTCAGGCCCAGCCGTGGCAGCGCAACGCGCAGGATCCCGGACGCGGGAGCGCGGACGTTTTGGGCGGCCGTGGTGCCCGTGGCGTCGAGGTATTCGCGGACAAGCCGAGCACCGGCTGCATAACCGGCCCCGGTCGGCAAGCCGACAGGCACGGCACCGAACAGTTGTGCGCTGGAGTCGCCCAGCACCCAGGCGGCGAAGTCTGCCATTCCTGTGACACCCAGGCCGCTGGCAACCTTCGCCAAGACTTGGTCGTCGGAGCGGGTTTCATCGCGCACGAAGTGGGTGTAGCCGGCGTCGCCATACAACTCGGACGCGAAAACGTCGGCGAGCCCTTCGGACACAACGTGCTCGCCAACCATCACCGTCTGTGGGTCCCACACGATCCCGCCGGGTGAATAGCGCACGTTGTGGTGCAGTTCGTGGACCGCGATCGCCTCAAGGCGATCGAGAACGCGCGAGGTGGGCCAGACGGTGATGGCGATGTAGCCGCTGATGCCGCCGAACCCTGACATCCCTTGCACCTCGTCGACGAAGTGCTGGCTGGTCGGATCTCCCAGGACGAGCAGCACGTTCAGGTCGGGGATGGTCACACCCGGATCGGCAGACGTCAACGCTGCGACCCCGTCCTCGAGGGCCTTCTCGATGCGGGTCCACGCATCGGCCGCGACAAGGGATTCCAGACCTTCGCGGACCTGCTCGATCGCGGAGTCCGGACGGAAGCCGAAGTTCTGCTGGTGCACGGTGGCCATGTCCACGCCGCCGGGGATGAAGTGGTACATCCCGGCCATCGGAGCCCACATGTCACGGATGAGGTCGGCGCGATCCTTCGCGTCCGCCGTCAGGACTCGGTTCATGCTCGAGGCACTGTCAATCATTGAAATGGTCATGACAAGCGACCGTAAACGTTGACGCTACGACAAGGTCAACCGTTTCCTCGATCAATGTCCCCGGTCAGTACAGCTAGCCGCGATACCCCTGATGCAGGAAGAGGCGGTGCAGCGTTGCTGCACCGCCTCTTCTAGAGCAAAGGCAGTTCCGGGGACTCGACCGTCTGTGCCGGCCTGTACTTCGCGACATACCTGGCCGCTTCACAGGCCGGGTGACGTTCGGTTCACCCCGTACCTGGGGGCGAAAGAGTCAACCGGAGCGCCACCCATCACTACTGGATGTCTCCGCCCTCAAGTATGCAGCGGCTCTTGCGCCAAGTCAACACCCAACGGTAGAGTCAGATCCGCTGTAGGCAGAGTCAGCACCCTTAATATTAGAACTTTTATTACTACTTAGCGTAGTCCCTCGATGCAAAAATTGCTAGCCGTGGAGGTTGCTGTGATGGAGTCGATTGCGCAGGCCCAGGTGAGGGTTGCTTCCCAGTTGGCTTCCTCTTTGCGGGGACGCCAGGGGGCTGGAGCGCCTGTGCGGAGAGAGTTCGTCCTCTCCCCCGACAAGCAGGGTGCTCCGAGTCCGCTGATCACTGTGATCAGTGCTGGTTCGCGCGGGAGGGGTGGTCCTGGTGGTCGTGTCCGCTTGGGGTTGCTGCTGTCTTCGATCTGGGTGGCGGGCTCCCGCTCTCCGTTCGAGACGTTCCGGACGCCGAGCATGTGGGCGGAACTGCTGGGGCTTCCGGACCCGACAACTGCTGGCGCGAGGTCGGTGCGGAACGCTCAGCGGACGCTCGTAGCGCAGAACTTCTTCGCCGAGCCGACAGGGGCTGGCCGGGAGACTCGACGCATCAAACTGCTGCGCGAGGACGGCAGTGGCCGCGACTACACGATCCCCACCGGGGCCAAAGAGCAGAACGACCTCTACTTCCGGGTCCCGGAGGTGCTGTGGACCCAGGGGGTCATCGCTCGGCTTGAGACGCCGGGGCTGACCATGCTGCTTGCCGCGCTTTCGGTCTCACGATGGGATGGAGAGGCTGGCTCGTTTGAGTCGGTCGTCTTTCGCCCCAAGACGTCCAAGGAGGTCTTTGGGATCTCGGATGCCACCCGCAAGCGGGGGCTGCAGGAGCTAGTTATGCAGGGAGTTTTGCTGGACCTGAGCACTTCGGGCAGCGCTCACCGCTTGGAGGGGATGCCCCGTAACGAGAGCAAGCACTACCGCCTCAGCTCGACCTTCAGGCCCATGCACCGCCCGTAGGTGGGGTAGTCACATCGCGCCAGCTGCGTGGTGTGGAGCTCCTGGCCCGACTGTGGTGCTGCCGCGGACGCAAGCGTCCTTGCCTTCTCCTTGTCAGCGGCCGTAGCCCTGGTCGTTGGCGGGGGTGGGCTGTCGCCAGTGCTGGCGTGCCGGCATGCTGTCATGCTGTCGTGGCGGCGTGCTGGCCGATGGTGCTGCAGGGAGCGTGGGTTCGGTGGGTTCCTCGGGTGCGTGGTCGTCGTCGCGGGCGGCCATCTTCTGGTCGACGGTGGCGAGCTGTTCGCGGGTGAGGGTGAGGAGGTGGGCGTGCTTGAAGGGCTGGCCGAGGTTCTTCTCGGCTTCGGCCAGTTCGGTCTCCCGCTGGGGAAGTTGGCGCTCGAAGCCGGCGGCGTCGCGGCCGATGGCGGTGATGCGGGATTCGAGGCTGGTGATGACGCGGTGGTCGGTGGTGGCGAGGTCGGCGGCAGTCATCTTGACGGCGTGGTCCTCGAGGGTGCCGGGGACGTGGAGGTGGATGCGGGGGTTGTGGGGTGGCTGGCCGCTGTTGACCGTGCCGATGACGGTGGCGTGGATGGAGTGGCCGGCGAGGGTGCCGATCTGGCCGAGGTCGCGGTCGTTCATGTGTTCGGCGCGGAAGTGGGTGTCGCGGACCCAGTGGGTGATGGCCTCGCCGGCTTTGACGCGTTCGCGGTAGGTCTGGTCGTGCAGCTGGATGGTGAACTTGTCGCCAGAGACGTCCTGGGTGCGTTCGGCGAGCTGGTCCTTGCTCGCTCTGCGGGTACGGCGTGCCACGTGGATCCCCCAGGCCAGTTACAGAGACGACCATCACTGTACCGAGAGGCTCTGAGCCAACGGCGCGTGTTGTCGCAGTTCGGTAGGCGGGGTGTGCGGTCCATGACGGGCCTCCTCTGAGGATGCGGTGCCGGAATGCTGGAGGGGCCAGCATGCCGTCATGATGGCTACTGCAGGACCAGCACGAGAGCGACGGCGCCCGCGATCACCACGGCCGGGGCGACGACCAGGAGGGGGAGGCGTCTCCCGCCAGCCTTGTCGGCATGACTGCGGCGGCGCTCATCGCGGCTTCCTCGGGTGTGCTGGCGTGCTGGCATGCTGGGTTGTCAGTGAGCTGTCTTGTTGGCGAGCTTCTGATTGATGGCGTCCTGGATCCATTCCTGAACGCTGACGTCCTCGGCGAGAGCCGCAGCCTTCACGTCCTTGTGGAGCGACTTCAGGAGTCGGATGGTCAGCTTGCTCATCTCGTCGGCTGCCAGCGAGGACGGGTCGATGAAGGCGTCCTTGGCGCTGCCGGTCGAGCGGGCGTTGGCTCGAGGGCGGGCGGCGAAGCGGTCTGCGGGTTTGGTGGCCATGGTCAGAGCACCTCCAGGAGTTCGGTGGTGAGGTCGTCGAAGCGGAACTTGCTCGGATTCGGGATGGTGCCGCGGAGTCGCCCGATAGAGACGCTGGCGGGGATGACGGTTTCGAACCGGCCGACGCCTCGCTCATCGAGGAGTGAGGCGAAGTCGGCGGCATCGTTCGTGCGTCCGTCGAAGCGGGATAGGAGCACGTAGGTGGGGACCTGGGTGGCGGTGACCTCGACGGTGCTCCAGGTGCGGTCGGTGTCCATGAACCCCGGTGGTGTGGGGACGATGATGAGGTCGGCGACCTTCACGGCTGCATCCACGACGCTCGGGTCGGTGGGGGGCGTGTCGATGACGGTGAAGTCGGTGGTCGGCTTGTAGCTGCGGAGGCTGGCGTGGTTGGCGGGTCGGATTTCGAACGGCAGGGGCGTGCCGTCTTCGTCGGCGATTCGTGCCCAGTCGGTGGCGGACCCTTGGGTATCCATGTCGAGCACGGTCACGGTGTGCCCAAGTTCGGCGAGTTGGGTCGCGATGAGGATGGCGGCCGTGGTCTTGCCGACGCCACCCTTCAGGTTCACTACAGCGATCGTCTTCATGTTTGCCACCATACTGGCGTGCTGGCAAGACAGCGCGCCATCTTGACGGCATGCCGTCATGCCGGTGTCGGCCGGGTTTGGCGGCGTGCGGCGCGAAGGGCGCTGCAGAGGAGGATCGCGAGGAGTAGGCCGGCTATGGCGCAGAGGATCGCGACGGCCTGTGCTGCACCGAGGAAGGTGGTGGCTGCGTTGGGGTGCTTCTGGTGGATGACGTAGTAGAGCGAGGCGATGCCGTTGTTCATCACGTGGGCTAGAAAGAGGGGCCAGATGCGGCCGGTCGCGATGTAAAGCAGTGCGAGGGCGAGAGCCCAGACGAGGTGGCCGGGGATCGCGATCACGCCGTAGTAGACGTGGAACGCGGTCCGCAGCAGGACGGCGGTGATGAGGATGGTCGGCCAGCGGTGGCCGGCGGCGCGCAGGGCGACCACGGGGACGGCGAGGACGATGATCTCTTCAACGGCGCCGCTGAGCATGCTGTCGTAGACGAGGAGGGCCGCGGCATCGGGGCTGCTCGGGGGAGTCCAGGGGAAGGAGTTTTGGTCCGGTAGTCCGGGGATCGTTTCCAGTGCGTTGGTGATGACGCCTCGCATCTGGAAGATCAGCGTCGCGAGGAGGAAGGTGGCGACGCTGCCGCGCCAGCCTGCTGGCATGCCAGCGCCAATGGTGGATGGAGGGGTGTCGGTGGTCTTGGCGAGGAGCTGCAGTATGGCGAGGCCTGCGAAGGTGAGGGCGAGGGCGGGGATGAGGCTGTTGAAGAGTGTCCAGGCGTCCTGGGTGCCGGCGGGGCCGGGCTGGGGGTAGAAGGCCAGGATGAGTGCGGCGATGGTGGCTGTGAGCCACGTGGTGCTGTAGAGCCCGCCGAGGAGTGCCCATGCGGTGCTGTGGGGGATAGCTCCCGGGGTGGTAAGTCGGAGCGGTCGCCATAGAGCGCGCAGTACTCGGATGCTTCGTCGGCGGCGTGCAAGGTGCGCGCGGTGTCTCCGCGCTTGGGTGGGGGTCATGCGACACCTTCTAGTGCGTGCTGGCGTGCTGGCCTGCTGGCGTTGGGTGGGGGTGGATCGAGGTCGTTGAGGCGCATTTCGTCGAGGAGGGCTCGGATCTCGCGGTCTGCTTCGAGGTCGTCGGCGTGGAGGGCGATGTGGTGGCGCTCGAGGTAGGCCCACCAGATGCGGCGGTGTTCGCGGTAGGCCGCGATCTTGGTGGCGCGGGCGTGGGTGACGCCGAAGCGTTCGGCGAGTCGCTCGAGCTCGCGGTCGTCGCTGGTGAGCCAGTAGCCCTCGTCGGCGTGGCCGTCGATGAGGTTCCAGCCGGTGAGGGTGGCGAGGGCGTCGGTGACGGCGGTGCGAGAGAGGCCGGTGCGGGCCTGGATGGTCGCGGGGGAGGAGCCATGGCCGTGCTCGATGGCTTCGTAGGTGAGGGCTGCGGGGATCCCGAGGCGCTCGAAGACGGGGCGGAGGGCGTGGGCCTTCCCGCGGATCCAGCGCACGGTCTCGGCTGTGGCTGCGTGGCGGTCGGGGATGCGGAGCTCGTAGGCGGCGGCGTCGCGGCCGTGGGCGCGCAGGGTGAGGGTGATCCAGGGGTCGTCCTGGGTGGAGAGCTCGCGGAGGAGTGTGGCGACGGTCTGGATGCTGAGCCCGGTGGCGAGGGAGAGACCGCGGATGCCGGTCGCGGTGAGGGTGGAGCCGATCTCGTGGGACTGCTTGGCGATTGCGCGGAGGAGGAGGCGACGGGTCCAGCCGTGGGCACCGGGGAATTCTCGGGTCTCCACCTCGTGGAGCAGGCTGCGCCAGGTGCGGATCGTGCCGTGGGTGTCACGGACGGAGGGCTCCCCCGTGTGAGAGACGGCGCTTGTGTCAGATGTATGGACGGAGTCCCCCTGCGCTTCGTTCTTGGCTCTGAACAGGGGCTCCATGCGGGTCCAGTCGCCGGCGAAGGAGCGCCAGGGCCGGGGGCGGTGGGCGTGGAGTGCCCAGAGGCCGGGCCAGCGTCCGTCGCTCATGCGCGCGGCGACGTCCTCGCGGCTAAGGCCGGTGGCCATGGCGGACCAGAGGACGGCCCAGCGGGCTTCTGAGGGGCTGTCGTAGCCGTAGGCCGCCCAGTCGCCCTCGAGGGCGAGGGAGAGGTACTTCTGGCCCATGACGCGGCCGGCGCCGGCTTCGTAGACGACGGGGGTGCTGTGGGGCTCGGCCGCGGCGGTCGCGGCGCGCTTGGCCTGCACGAGGCGGATCTCGTCGCGGAACGTGAGGCGGAGCCGGCGGACGGCGCGGGCAGGTGTGCGGAGTCCGTCAACGCGCTCGCGCAGGGAGCGTTCACTGATAGTGAGCTGGCGGTGGCCGCCGAGCTTGTGGACGCTGCCGGGGACGGTGATGCAGCCTCGGGCGATCGACTGGTGGGGGGAGGGGTCGAGCGTCGCCCAGCGCTGGGCCATCGCCTCGACGAGCTCACGCGCTTCGAGGAAGGCCAGCGGCTGCTCGAGAAGGACGTAGACGTGGGAGCCACCGTGAGCGTGGTCCGTGAGGAACCAGGCACCGGCCTGGTCGAGCATCGCCTCGGTCTGGAAGACGTCGTACGCGACGTCGGCGATCTGCTCGGTAGTGCGGTCCTTCGCATCGAAGTCGAGAGCGAGAACGTTGCACTGTCCGGCGTCGCTGTAGAGGCGGACAGCGGCCGGCTTGGACGGCAGATCAGTGGTGAGGGCTTGCTCGGTCCTCGCGGGGTAGCTGACGCGGTTCTCACGCTGGGGCTTACCCAGGCGCATGCGGGGCTGGCCAGCGATCACGGACGCGGTGAGCGACCAAGAGGTCTCGGGGGAGAGGGCCGTATAGGGGGGGGTAGACACGCCAGGCTCGCCGTACTTGCCTACGGCGGCGCGCCCCCCGTACTCTGGGGGTACCAAGTTGATGAACCTCCTTTCATCTCACCTCGGGGATCACCAGCGCCAACTGGCCCCCAAGACTTCTTTCACCACCCCCGGACCTGCGCCAACAGGTTGCGGGGGTGAAGTCTTTATGCGGTCTTTCGATCTATCTCCAGGCTCTCTTGAGCTGCGCCTAGGCGCGCCTTCTCCAAGTCCAGACTGGCGATCCACGGCACGAGCTGGGCAGCGGTAAGGTCCGTCACCGACTCTCCAACCAGCTCCGCATACTCGTACAGCTTGTCGCGGCTGGTGGTCGGGATGCGGGTCTTGATATCCGCACGGTCGCCCTTGCTCGGACGACCTCCACTTCGCTTCTGTGCCATGCGGATCACGTTACACGGAGACCAACGTTCCTGGAACAGAACCAGGCGGCGTGTCGCTCCCTGCAAAGCAGGGAACGCCCTATACACATCCTTCCGGTCCACCCAGCAGGCAAGCCAGATCAACTGCGCCGATCCGCTGGAGCCCCGCTGCCGAGTGGTACTGCATGCTGGAGGTATCTGTCGCGGAAGGACGGTGTCCATGCTGGCATTCACGGGGTACACGACGGACCCGGAGACGGGGGAGCGGCTGCCTCCGATCGGCACGCTCTTGGATGTCCGGGGGCTCGATGCTCTGGTCGAGGGCGGCATCCTCGAGCAGACGAACTGGAGCGGTTACCCCCTGACGTATGTGGGGACGGCGCAGGCAATCGCGGAGTGGCTCGAGCAGCTCCCGCCGCATCTCTTCCGAGTTCGCGGCGTTGGAGCGGAGCGTACTCAGGAGCATCCACAGGGGATCCGTCTAGTAGATGGGGAGGAGGCTCAGCGCCTCGCCGTCGAGGGGCTGCGAGGCCTGGATCCCGAACGACGAATCCAGGTCGATCTCTGGGATCAGAGCTGAACTCTGCCGGTCGACCACGTCACCGACCATGGCGCTTCAGCTGCCGTACGGGGAGGGCTTCGGTGTGGTGCCGGTGACCGCCGTGATGGCCTTTAGCAACGGGGGAGCCTCGGACGCCGCGAGGAAGAGAGCGTGCCCCAGAGCCTGGTCCAGGCTCGTGAAGCCTGGGTCCTGTGTCCAGAGCTCGTCGCGTTGGAGACGTTCGATGCGGTCTCTCATCTGACGCGAGAGGCCTGCGATCTGGGCTGAGATCTCGGCTAAGTCGTAGAGCTCGTCGTGCAGCTCTTCATGCGTCATGGGCCGGCCGCGGGCTGCTTGCAGGTCCTCGGGCAGGCCCTCGACCCGGCGCCGTGGCCGGGGCACCGCGACGGGGGCCTGCGGGGTATGTGAGGCGGCGGGGAGTCGCCCCGCCTGACGGGCACGGTAGCGGCGCATCTGTGCGCGCTTGCGGCACTGATCGGAACAGTAGGTACGGCGCCCGGCAATGAACTGCTTACCGCACACAGGACATCTCACGCGACCTTGTCGACCCATCTCCATCCCCCTCAAGAACACCTACTAACACCCTACACGGGGGTACTACGTTGTCCCCCGGGGACGCATTGGTGCCAGAGGTCCGTCGTCCTGTTACTTCTGAGCTTCTGCGTTCTGGGGGTGTGCCTGGTGCTGGGGATCGTGTCTCTGCCTGTGGGCGTGCTGAGGGTGTCTTCGGTGGGGTCTGTCTCGGGGTGTTGAGCTAATGCTTCGTGCTCTGCCTGGGTTCTGGTCGGTCTCCTCTGGAGCTCGTGCCGTTGTTCTGGATGGAGTGCTCGGGCTTCCGCGTCGGCAGTTCGTGTGGGCATCTCGACTGCAGGGGGCTCATCGCTCCGGGGCCGGGCCCCCGCGGGGCGCCGTTTAGCAACTGGCTCAAATGCGACAGTTGCTAAGCAGGCAGGTTCAGTGCTGGCTCGGACGGCCCCGAGCCCTGCCGGAAGCTCTGCACGAGGTCCTCCGGCGCTGCAGGGCGTATCTCCGCGACGGAGACAGGCCTGCAGCTGACCTGACGGATGCTCGGCCTCAGCCTGGATCGATCAGGGAGGTGGAGACGCGGCCGCGCGTCAGAGGCAGCTGACGCGATCTGCACTGGAACGTCTTGCCACTGGATGATTCATGCTCGGTTCAGTGACGCGGCGGTGATGAAGATTCCGCGCTCATGGAACGCGCGAGGGCTCTGCTGCTGTGCCTCGTCTCGGAAGATTGCCGGCACGTCCGGGAGCCATGGTGGCGTCACCCGCGCCGGGTCCCTCACCCACTCCGGGGCAGTCCACCCATCACGCCCTGAGAGGTGGTCCGCGAGTGCCGCGAAAGCCGCGTCGATCTCGTGCGACCCAGTCGGTTCAGGCTCGCGCGCAAAGACCATCGCCCCAAGGTCCAGCCCCCTGCGTCGGACGGTCGAGGCGTAGTCATCGAGGGACTGGAGGATCCCCGAAGCGCCAGCACGCAGCGAGGGAGTCGCCCTCCGAGAACATCCGGGCGCACTCCCGCGCGTTGCTCCGAGCCGTGTGACGCACGGGGCCGCCGCTCGAAAGAGCGCGCCAATCCACCCCGGGAGCAGACTGAGCCTTTTCGATCAGCTCCCGGACCGAGAGCACCCTGCCTCCGAAGCGCACCGCATCCGCTCCTCCCCGGGCGCCACTCGCCATCAAATCGATCGTATCCACCAGCCCACAACCCTCGGACAGAGCTAGTCGGGGAGTCATGTGAGAGCTCCGCATGCATCAGACCTGGTCAGACTGCGCAGATTTACCCTCAAGCCGGGCACTCCGTACGCATCACCCCAGGTCAGGATGCGCAGATTTACCCTCACGCCAGCCTCTCCAACTGCGTCACCGCAGGTCAGGCCGCGCTGATGTGGCCTCAGCGCTCGCTGGGCGAGGACCCTGACTCCGACTGCTGGGGTGCTAGCGCCGGCCACCCACGCCGGAACGACTGCCGCGACCCCCCGCACCCCTGCAGTTTCGGTCTCGGTCATGGACAGGACACTCATCGCACTCCCCCTCGGGACCACAGACCCCGGACCGGGCTGGAATCGCCGGTCGGCCCTCGGAAGTCGGGGACGCTCCTGTCGGGTACGGCTCCCGACGCGCCCCACATCCCTCGACCCGAGGCCGACCACGCTCCCCGGCCTCACCCGTCGTGCTCCTCGCTCAGCGTCGACCGGGGTTCGCGCGGCGGATCGCCTCGTGCCAGTACGGCTCCACGCGTCCGCGTCCGGCGCGGTCTTTCGCGCCCTCGAGGTGCACCCGGGCGGATACCCAGGACATCAAGTGGGGCTGCGCGAGCTCGATGCGGTCCAGCCACTCCTCGACAGTGAGGAGCAGCCGCTCCCCGCCCACGATCACCTGCACAGACTCGTCCGGGACATCGGGGTCCCGCCAGCTGTGGCTCATGGACACCGGGGTGCCACCGGCGACGGCGCGCTGGTAACCGGCGACGACCGACTCGGCCGCGCCGAGCAGGTCCTTTTGCGCGTAGTACCGCGGGTATCTCGCGCGCATCTCGCTCGACCGCCCGGCGGGCGGAGCGGGATAGGGAGTGAAGGGCTGGGGGCTCACGGGGCTCAGTGTGCGCTCGGGGCCGGACAGCCAGGCGCCGGTGGGCTCAGTCGGCGTCGAGCGGTGCGATGAGCGAGGGGTCCGTGCGGTCGAGGGTGCGGACGTTGTTGACCTGGCGGTCCACCGGCACGGTCACCAGCTCGGCGGCCATGGTGGTGGAGACCTGGTCGAGCTGCGCGAGCAGGGGGTCCTTCTGCTCGGGCTCGAGCTTCCCGGGGACGAGCCAGTCGGCGACGGCATCCTCGGTGAGGAAGACGGGCATGCGGTCGTGGACTTCACCGCTGGCGTCCCGCGCCTCGCGCGTGACGATGGTGAAGGTGACGTCCCAGCCGTCGCCGTCCTCGGCCTTGCGAGCGGAGGTGAGGCCGGCGGCGTGCAGCAGCTGCCCGTCGGGGTGGTGGATGAAGTACGGGTCCTTGCCGCCGTCGTCGGCCTCGACCCATTCGTAGTAGCCGGTCATGGGCACGATGGCGCGGCCGCTCGAGAACGGTCCGCGGAACATGCCGTTGGTCGCGATCGTCTCCAGGCGCGCGTTGATCGGGCGAGGCCCCTTGTCCTTCGCCCACGCGGGGTACAGACCCCAGCACGCCAGCTCGAGACTCCGCTGCACCTCGCCGTCGTCGTCGACGAACTCGCGCACCACCGGCGCCTTGGTACGCGGCGCGATGCTGTAGACCGCCTCCCACTGCGCCGCGCGGTCCTGCCCTGTGGCCACATAGCCGTGCAGCAGCCGATCTCCACTACCGGGGACCGGCATCGTTCGGTTGAGAATTATTCCCCAGGCTGACCCGCACGCAACGGTGAGAAGGTGACTGAGGAATTCGCAGAAGCACTGGCAACGGTGCTGCTCAACGTGTTCGTGGCCGTGCTACGGGTACTGGAGGCGGAGCTGACTCGGCCTGGGTGGGACCGAGGGGGTCCGGAGTCGACCACCTTGCTAGGCTGAAGACATAGAGAGTATGTCTCTCGGGTGGGTGGGAACCGCAAGGACTTCTCTATGCCGTCCTCCACCCCAAGCTCACCACCATCAACAACTACCAAGAGCGTCCATCGTCGGGGCCTCCTGGGGCTGTTGGCCATCCTCTTGTGCGCGACCGCGATCGGTGCGGTAAACCTGGCTGCACTGCAGATGGTCTCTGCTCGACTGGGGAGCTACGCCCCCGCCGCCCTCGTTGTCGGCGCCTTCGCTCTGGGTAACGCTGCCGGGCTTGTCGTCCAGGGCCGCTTGATCGACAGGTTCTCTCCACCCCGGGTGCTCTATCCAGCGACCGCCCTGTTCTGCGCCACGCTCAGCACAGCAGCCCTGTGGCACTCGACCCAGCACATCGTCTACCTCGCGCTGTTCTTCCTTGCCGGCTTGTCGCTCCCGGCAGTGACCGGTGTCGTGCGCGCAGCCGTGCCCGGCATGTACCCCCAGAGACTCCACTTGCGGCTGTACTCGGCAATCGCTGTGACGTTTCAGGCCGGGATGGCCGTCGGGCCCATGGCAGCCGTCGCCTTCTCATCACTGCGTGAAAGCGGCTACGCCTTCTTCGTGATCGCTGGGTTCGCGGCCACGGCCACACTCTGCCTCGCCCGGCTGCCCCACCCCAGCAACCCCGCGCCACACTCCCCCACGTCTTCACGCGCTGTACCCGGACCATCCCGCCCACCGACTCCGGCCCATCACGACCGCCCCTTGCTGACCCAGGGCTACATCACGGTGCTCCTCGGCACTGTCGGCTTTGGGGTGTCGATCGGAGTGGTGACCGTCGGGCTTCCCGCGGTACTCGATGCGACGAGCCCCGGCCTTGTCGGGACAGCGTTCAGCGCCCTCGCCCTCGGCGATCTCGCTGCGGGCGTGGTCTACGGGAGCCGGAACTGGCCCGGGACACTGCGGAAGCACCTACTGGCATCCCTACTTTGCGCCGCCCTCGCCGCGACGCTCCTGGCGTCGCTGATCAGCTGGCCGATGCTCGCAGTACTAGGCATGTTCCTTCTCGGCGCGATGGGCACACCCGCAGGAATCGCCATGTCCGCTCTGCTAGACACCACCGTCCCCCGCTCGAAACTTACCGTGGCATTCACGACGATGGTCGCCACGAACCTCATTGCGGTCTCCGTGGGCAACACCGCTGGCGGAGTCATCATCGACGTCGCCACAGCATCCTCGGCGCTGTTCCTGGCCCCCCTGGCACTCATCACAGCCAGCCTCACAGTGGCTGGACGCCGCAACTCCCTACCTGCAGCCAGCTCGCGCCGGGAATGAAGACTGCATCACATGGCGACTACGATTGAGCGCGCACAACGGCAGGCGGGACTGATGCTCAGATTGCCGGGGGACGGCATCGTTCGATCGAGCATTATTCTTCGGACTGAGTCGTGCGCCGCTGGTGTGTCACGCTTCTGCGGTGAGCGACGAACGACTTCTGACGATCAGCACGTTTGCTCGAGCGGTCGGGATCCCGGGAAGTGCCTTGCGCTTCTACGCCGCCGAAGGTGTTCTCGTCCCTGCCGAGGTCGACTCCTTCACCGGGTACCGCTACTACGCTCCGAGCCAGATCGAGGCTGGTGTGCTCGTCGCCAGGATGCGAGCCGCGGGCGTCGCGGTGCCCTTGATGAGGGACTTCCTGGACGCCTCAGCGCCGGAGGCGACTCGGATCATCGACAGGATGATCGCGGCCCACAGCGCTCAGTCGCATCGACGTGGGCTGGAACTGGCTGCTCTTCGCGAGAGCATTCTGGAAGCCGAACGGACCCCTCAGGCCGCTCGGGCGACGCTTCCGGGCACCGTGCTCGCCTCCGCCATCGACCAGGTCGCCGCCGCCACCTCAGCGGCATCCGATGATGTCTCCGGTCTCGTATGGGCTTTGCAGGACGGCCGTCTCGAGCTCATTGCCACCGATCGGTACTGGCTGGCCTACCGAGAACTCCGCCCGAGGGAGAGCGACGGCGCGGCGCGCGTGATGACAACTCCTGAAGCAGCAGCAGCCGCAGCATCGGCATGCGCGCAGCGAGCAGAGATAGTGCTCGAGATCGTCGAAAGCCGTCTGCGCCTCCTTGACGCCTACGGAACGGTCATGGCGGAGACGCGCTCGGTCGAGCGATCTGTTCCCGACCTCAGCCTGCTCATCTCGACACAACCTCCTACCCGCACGATCGCGGGGTTCGCCTCGCTGGCGCTCAAAGACTTCCTCCAGGGCCCCTCAGCTGACGACCACGTACTCATCGACGCCCACCGCAGAGAAATCGTGGGAAACGACGAACACCGCCTTCAAGGGTGGGTCTCCACAGCTTCCCGCGAATCCGGGGCCCTACGGATCCAGATGCAATCGGCGCTCCTCGCGTCGGCCGTGTCGATCTGCCAGGGCCCCGAGATACTGCTTGGCCTCGTCGACGAGAGCACACCGGTCCGCGTCCAGTCGCCGCTCCAGGACGCCATGACGTGCCTCGTGATGCCGATGCGGCCTTGACCTTCAAGTAGCTCGAAACCCCACGGTGGTGGGCATGTCGACTCCCTTCCCTGCATCTCGGCGGCTCCCGGCACAGTTCCACCTCTGGTGGATCGTCTCGACCCTCTCGGCGGCTGGAGATTCCATGCTCGCCTTCGCGCTCATCTGGACGGCGACGAGCAACGGCCCCGCAACTGTCGCGGTCGTCAGCACCCTCGCCGTCGTTCCCCGCATCCTGCTCATGCTCTTTGGTGGCGCGCTTGGTGACAGGCACGGGCCACGCCGCCTCCTCATCGCCACGACCGCGATCCAGTTCGTGGCCCTGGTAGTGCTCGCAGGTCTGTCGATGGTCTCCTCCGGCGTGGTCTTCCTGGCAGCTGCCGCCGGTGGAACTGCTGTCATCTCGGCCTTCCAGCAGCCTGCCGCGGTTGTGCTCCCTCGGCTCCTGATCACCCACGAGGACCAGTTCGCGCGGGCCCTGGCTCGCATCTCCGGCAGCCTCCACGCCGCTCGAATTCTCGGTGTCGGCGTGGGCGGCCTTGCGATCACAGCACTGCCCCTGATCGCAATCTTCGGGGCCAGCGCGGCAGTGGTCGGCCTATCTCTCGTGGTGCTCTGTTCGATCCACCCCCGATCCAACCACGGCAGAGAATCGGCAACGAACAGCGGCGCAAGCATCTGGACTGCGCTGGCCACGGGGATCAAGTCGGTTCACGAACTGCGTATCTGGCCCCTACTGGCTGCGGTGGCCCTGATCAGCGCAGCAGTGCTTCCCACGGTCGCGGTCGTCATGCCGAGCATGGCCCGTTCGCACGGATGGACCGCTGCCCAAGCAAGTCTCCTTGAAGCTGGCTGGGCCACGGGAACCCTTGTCGTGACGCTGCTGATCTCCTACACCGGCACGATCCCCAAGCAGATAGTCCCGATGGTTGGAGGACCCTCATTGATCTGTGCCGCTCTGGTAGCGCTGGCCCTGCCGGTCTCGGTGCCGGCTGCCATCGCACTGTCAGTCCTCACAGGAGTGGGGACCGCGATCTTCACCACCCATATCGCGCCCACACTTCTTCGAATGGCCCCTCCCGACCAGCTGACCCGATTCCAGTCCCTTATGGCCATCGTCCAGCTCGCTCCGCCGGCACTGCTGAACAGCCCTCTGGCGGCCCTGTCAGGCACAGGACGCGGCTCCGTGGCCTTGATCATAACCGCTGGTATGGCCGGGGCTGCGGCCGTAACCGCAGCCCGCGGGCTACGCCGACAGAAGTCCGCCGATACTCCCGAAGAACGCACCGCAGCACCGGATTAAGCCCTCCGACCACCGCTCTGCCGAGCCCGGTACCGCAAGCGATCTGCTCAGATTACCGGGGACCGGCATCGTTAGAGCGAGCATTGTTCTTCGGGCCGCTCCGAGTGCAGGCGGTTTAGCCGGCCATCCCACCGTTGGGGCTGGCGGGATCCCGCCAGCCCCAACGGCCGTCTGTTACTAGAAGCCCATTCCTCCCATGCCAGCATCCACGTTGGTGGGCGACGCGGAGTCCTCAGGACTGTCAGCAATCACAGCTTCGGTAGTAAGGAAGAGTGCGGCGATCGAGACTGCGTTCTCTAGCGCCGCCCGGGTGACCTTGACGGGGTCGATGATGCCCGCAGCGACGAGGTCCCTATACTCACCAGTCGCAGCGTCGAGCCCCTCGCCGATTGGCAGGTTGCGAACGGCGTTCACCACCACTCCCCCTTCCAGTCCGGCATTGGCCGCGATCTGTCGGAGCGGAGCATCGAGTGCGACGAGAACTAATGCTGCCCCCGTCTTCTCATCGGGCTCTTCCAGGCGGAGCTGTTCGACCGCGTCCCTCATGCCAGCCTGGACGAGCGCGACGCCGCCACCGGCGACGACGCCCTCGTCCACAGCGGCCTTCGCGTTGCGCACCGCGTCCTCGATGCGGTGCTTGCGCTCCTTGAGCTCGACCTCGGTCGCGGCGCCGGCCTTGATGACGGCCACGCCGCCGGCCAGCTTCGCGAGGCGCTCCTGGAGCTTCTCGCGGTCGTAGTCCGAGTCGGAGTTCTCGATCTCGGCGCGGATCTGGGAGACGCGGCCGGCGATGCGGTCGGCGTCGCCGGTGCCCTCGACGATGGTGGTCTCGTCCTTGGTCACGACGATCTTGCGGGCCTGGCCGAGCTGCTCGAGACCCGCGGTCTCCAGCTTGAGGCCGACCTCCTCGGAGATGACCTGGCCACCGGTGAGGATCGCCATGTCCTCGAGCATCGCCTTGCGGCGGTCGCCGAAACCGGGGGCCTTGACGGCCACGGACTTGAAGGAGCCCTTGAGCTTGTTCACGACGAGCACCGCGAGAGCCTCGCCCTCGACGTCCTCGGCGATGATCGCCAGCGGCTTGCCGGCCTGGATGACCTTCTCCAGCAGCGGCAGCAGATCCTTGACGGAGGACACCTTGGAGGAGAGCAGGAGGATGTAGGGATCCTCGAGCACGGTCTCCTGGCGCTCGGCGTCGGTGACGAAGTACGGCGAGATGAAGCCCTTGTCGAACCGCATGCCCTCGGTGAGCTCCAGCTCGAGGCCCATGGTGTTGGACTCCTCGACCGTGATCACGCCCTCCTTGCCGACCTTGTCGAGGGCCTCGGCGATGAGCTCGCCGATCCCGCGATCACCAGCCGAGATCGACGCAGACGCGGCGATCTGTTCGCGGTTCTCGACGGGCCGTGCAGTGGCGGTCAGTGTACGACTGACCGCGGCAGCAGCCCTCTCGATTCCCTTCTTGAGTGCCATTGGATTCGACCCCGCAACAACGTTGCGCAGCCCCTCTCGAACCAAAGCCTGAGCAAGCACCGTTGCCGTCGTAGTGCCGTCGCCGGCGATGTCGTCAGTCTTCTTGGCAACCTCCTTCACCAGCTCGGCACCGATCCGCTCGTAGGGATCGTCGAGCTCGATCTCCCTGGCGATCGACACG
This sequence comes from Brachybacterium fresconis, assembly GCF_017876515.1. Classification (NCBI taxonomy): domain Bacteria; kingdom Bacillati; phylum Actinomycetota; class Actinomycetes; order Micrococcales; family Dermabacteraceae; genus Brachybacterium; species Brachybacterium fresconis. Next base: position 30,787 of record NZ_JAGIOC010000002.1, read on the forward strand.
CCATCGTTGGTGATGGTGGGAGATCCCCAAGACTTCTCGAGCACGACGTTGCGGCCCTTGGGACCGAGGGTGACCTTGACGGCATCGGCGAGCTGATCCATCCCTCGCTCCATCCCGCGACGCGCTTCCTCATCGAACGCAATTAGCTTTGCCATAACTAAGGACCCTTTCCTCCGAGCGGATGTGACCTGACGGGGTGCCCGCGACGGACGACCAGCCTGATGCGGCCGCTCTCACCCCATCCGGTCTGGCACTCGCAGACGACGAGTGCCAGAGTCCTACTGTGTAGGACCAAGCTGCCTGCGCGCAAGTCATAGCCCTACCATGCAGGACTATGAGTCCGAAGAAGGCAGTCTCAGGCCCCTCGATTCCCGGAGCAGTGTGGCTACGCCCACGCCCGCCACGACGAGGCCAGCACGGCCTCACCCGAGAGCGCATCGCCGCCGAAGTCGTGTCCCAGCTCGACCAGGCCGGCCCCGCTGGACTGAACTTGCGCTCCATTGCGGCCGCCCTCGATGTGCACCCCACGACCCTGTACTGGCACGTATCGGCGCGGGACGATCTCCTCGACTTAGCCGTCGACGCAGTATTCGCCGAGCTGCCACTCCCGTCCCAGCCCTCTGACGACTGGTTAGCGGACGTCCGTGCATTCATGCACAACCTTCGCGCAGCCCTGCTCACCCACCCCTGGTCAGGAGCGCTCGCAAGCAGCCGGCCCCTGCTAGGACCCGAGGCTTTGGCACGCTCAGAGTTCGTCTATGCCGCGTTGGCGCGGGCAGGTTTCACCGGAGATGAACTCGCGGCGTCAGCCGCAGCTGTTTCAAATCTAGTAATCGGCTCCGTCGCCACCGAAACGTCATGGCAAAATGGCGATGAGTCATCGGCTCGGCAAGCCGTTCACGAGCACCTACATGCCAACGCAGAAACCTATCCCGCGATGGCAGACCTCTCAACCGAATCGGGTCGATGGGGAACGCAGTTCTCCTATAGCGCAGACTTGCTTCTCGCTGGCCTTGCTCAGAAAGCACCCAGTAGCGCCAGCTCGCCCGGCACCAACTCTCAGACGCCACGGACCACCTGACACCTGCGTTTGCTTTACTCAAAGGATATCCGAACACTTCATGCCGTTACGCCCGAGGGGTAGGCACCCAATCGCCGGGAAAGGCATCATCAGTCTCTGCGTTTTTCGCGAGAGGGGGAATGTCGGAATTCGGGGTAGCTGCCCCATCTCGAATTCGTGCGCGCGGCAGCCCTGATCGCGGTTCCAATTTTGACCCCAAGTGTGTCTGCGACGACGCTGGCCGGCACGGTTTGGACGAGCTGGTCTATACGTGCGTTCTGGGCTTTGCGGGCCTGGATCTGGTGTGACGCAAGATGGATCCTGATGATTCCTTCGCTGACGTGCAGATGGGGCGTTGTTCCAGGGAAGAGCCAATCCGGGCCTCCGTTGACGAAGGGTCGTTGTCCCTCGAGCTCGCGGATGTAGTTGCGTAGGAGCTCGGCGATCGGCGGTGGCAGAACGAGGGGCGTGCGCCCGAAGGTGATGCGCATAGTTGTCTCGTCTTCGGAGACGTCTGATCGGCGGAGGCGGACGCAGTCGCTGATTCGTTGGGCGAAGACGAGCACCAGCAGGCCGATGATGCGGCTCGCTTGCGGGATGGACTCATCGTCGAGCAGGTCATCGACCTTCCGCCAGATGGTGTCCTCCGGGATGGAGGGGGCGGGATGGGCTTGTGATCGATGGGGCGGCGTAATGGGTCTGGTGAGGTTTTGCTGGATGGTCCAGTTGAGGAAGATGGCGACGGCTGCCTGAGAGCGGTGCCGGGCGAAGAAGAGGTCTACGGAATGCTGGTCCAACGTTTCTAGCTGAAGTCCCTGTTCATCCAGCCAGGCCAGGAAGGAGGCGATCTTGCGCAATGCGGACCATCGAGCGTTGAACATGCCGACAGTCAGGGGCTCGTCCGCGTGTCGTTGCCGGGTCTGGCGGAGGACTTGCCAACGGAAATACTGATTAATGATCTGCGCGTGGTGAGCGGGGAGGTTCTTGATGAGTTGCTCGGCAAGTATCTCGAGGTCGTTGAGCCGGACATCTATCTCAGGGAGGGTTCCTGCACTGATGAGCATGTGGCGCAGATACCGCACTCGGGGCGAGGGCGGGAGGGCATCGAGTGTGTCGTGGCTGATTGGAACCTCGCCCGCGGCCATGGCGCTCAGGGTCTTTCCGATTGGTGGTCTTCGCAGCCATCGCACCACCGAGCGTGGGTCACGCGCGGTCATGAGGTGGCCGTAGAGGCTAGCGAGGCCAGGGTGGATATCGCCGTTCTCGTCAGCGAGGACCTCGTTGAGGCGTTCGGCCAGGCGGCAAGTGCCGCACTGAGATCCTGTGAGCTGCTCCTCGCTTCCGCAGGTGACGCACGCGAACCGCGGCAGTTCACCAGCGCAGGGCGCGCAGACGATGCGTCGCTCCGAGTCGTAGAAGGCAAGGACCTTGATCTGAGCCTCGATGCGCCGATCGGGTTTCCGGGGTGCTTTTCGATGGTTGCGGTCGAGCAGTGACCCTGATGCCGGCGTGAGGGCGTGCGGGTGCTGCCGGTCTGCCCGGCATTTCCACTTCGGTTCCTTCTCGTAGGGACAGATCGCTGCTGGTCAGGTCATCATCACCCGGGTGGTGTCGAAGAGGTTCTCCCAGGCCGTGTGCCAGGGCCAGTTCCGCGGTAGGTGCAGTCGCCAGGAGCGGGCGCGGTTCGCGATCCGGGCGGGCACCGCGATCAGATGATCGACCAGGGTCTGCCAGCGGGCGCGGGCATGGAAGCTCGAGGCCAGCACCCCGGCAGCGCGGGCGAGGTTGAACGCGATCGCGGCCAGCACGGTCCAGGCACTGTTGGCGGTGAACACCCCGGAGGGGCAGTGAGCCAGCGGCCCGCCCTTGAGGTCGGCGATGACCTGCTCGACGATCGCGTGGTCTCGGTGGGAGGCCTCCGCGGCCAGCATCGAAAGCGGTGAGTCGGTGAACACCGCGTGGTGGCGATACGCATCCAGCAGCCCGCCCTGCTCACTGTGCCCGTGGCGTGGGTTCAGGCGTTTCACGCGACGCACGATCAACCGGGCCGTGACGTGCTCGGCCTGCTTGCGGGAGGTGAACGCGGTGTACTCGACCTCGGCGACCTCGGCATCGGAGATCCACCGCTGCTCGGCCTCCTCCCAGATCGCCTGCGGATACTTGATCGGCGTCCATGCGTCCTCGGGGATGCGAGAGATCGCCCCGACCACGGACGGGTTCATCCTCGCGGTGAGCGAGAAGTGGGCCCCGCCCCGGCGGGCCGCGGCCACCGTGGCGTGCTGGAAGTAGGCCGAATCCGCACGCACGGTCACCATCCCGGAGACGCCGGCGCGCTTCGCAGTGGCCAACGCGCTGCCGATCATCGCCGCGGTGCCGTGGGCCGAGGCCGCCGCGCCCCGACGCAGCCGGATCCCGGCGATCACCGGCACGGCCTGCAGCGTGGAGAGGGTCGCGACCTGGGCGTTCAAACCCTTCACCCCGCTGTAGCCGTAGCCGGCGCCCTGCTTCGCGTAGCCGTGGGTGGCCCGGATCGTGTCATCGATATCGACGAACGCGACCCGGTCGCCACCGCTCAACAGGCCCGGCACCCGGGCCGCCAGCCCGGTCAGGACCCTGGAGGCGACTGCGTCGAGCTGGCGCACGTGCCCGAAGGTGTATCCGCGCAGGTGGGTGCCCAGCGTCGTGGGTGCCCGCCGCGCGGTAAACGCCCGGCCCATCCCGCCATGACGCAGAACGTCCATGTCCGAGATGCTGTCGGCGCCAGCGAGCATTCCCGCGACCAGGGAGGGGACCTTCACATCGGCGTTGGAACCGATGCTGCCCGGCACCGTGACGTGCTCGGCGACCAGGCCCGGCAGGCCCGCCGACTCCGCGAGCGCCATCACCGGCACCAGCCCCGCCCGACCAACCAGATTGTCATCATCGAACTCGGCAGAGAAATCATGGGATACTCGCACTACCAGTGCTCCTGTTGCTCAGCGTCATGGAACCTTCGAACAGTCCCATTATCGCTGGCCACAGGAGCATTTGGCTGTCACGACCCGCCTACCCGACCGGCGGATCCAGGCTGAGCGCACCCGGGACAGATGTCGGGATGCCGGCGGAGTCTTGAGTAGCAGGCGTTGCAGATCTGCTGTTCGAGGATCGAGTAACGGGCTGTGACATGGCGAGCACATCTGTCGCAGCTGACCTGGTGGCCCCGTGTGTTCCCGGGCGGGGTCATTCGTGCGGGCGGCGCAGCTTGGCGGGGATGGGGCGCAGCTCGCCAATCGCCGGTCCGGAGGCCTCTGGAGCGCCAGCAGCTCGACGAGGACGCACACTCTGGACCTTCGGGACCTCGATGAGATCATTGGGTGTGCACTCGAGGATCCGGCAGAGGGCGGCGAACACTTCGACGTTCAGCCTCTCGGGCGTCTTCGTCACCAAGCGGAACACTTGCTCGCGGGAGAGCTGCACTCCCTGAGCGCGCAGTGGTGCGATCAGATCTGTCGTCTGGAACATCCCGGCCGCAGCCATCAATGGGCGCAGGTTCCAGGTGATCGGGGCGTCAGAGTCGGGGGTGTTCGGCATCGGGTCCTCCATAGATCCGGGAGAGGGCTTGGTTGATCATGCGGTTCTTGAAGTCGTCACCGACCGACGTGTAGATGGCGGTCGTCGAGGCGTAGGCGTGCCCGACTTGGTCCTGCACGAACTTCTCGGCGTATCCCCACTCGATCAGGTTGGTGACGTACGTGTGGCGCAGTACGTGGACACTGAGCTCCGGCGGCAGCCCCGCTTCGTCGCGGAGCTGCGCGAAGCGCAGGTCGATGTAGCGCAGCGAGACGCGCGTACCTCGCTCAGTCGGCCATAGCGGTCCCGACAAGTCCGCAGTGAAGCGGGGCCGGGCCTGGTTGGCTATAACGGCTTCGCCTGACACCGTTTGTCGGTCTCGCTCGACACCACTTGGGCTTTGGATTGAGGAGAAGTGCCCGCTTCCTCCGACACCAGTTCGCAGCGTGCTACTGCTCGGCGAGTTGGCGGTTCGTGTGGGCGAGACGGTAGGAGTCGGTGCCGGTCTCGATGATGGTGCCGCCGAAGGTCAGGCGGTCGACGATGGCGGCGCAGAGCCGCGGGTCGGTGAACGTCTTGGTCCACCCGGAGAAGGACTCGTTCGACGCGATCGCCACTGATGCCTTCTCCTCCCGTTCGGTGAGGACCTGGAACAGCAGCTCGGCACCTCGTCGGTCAAGCTGCATGTAGCCGAGCTCGTCGATGCAGAGCAGGTCGACGCGTCCATAGCGGGCGATGGTCTTCGACAGGGTCTTCTCATCGGCGGCCTCAACGAGCTCGTTCGCGAGTTTGGTGGCCAGAGTGAACTTAACCCGGTATCCGGCCATGGCGGCCTCGGTTCCCAGGGCGATGAGCAGGTGGGACTTGCCCGTGCCGGAGTCGCCGATCAGGCAGAGCGGCTGGCCCTTCTTGACCCACTCGGACTTGGCGAGGGTGTGGATAGTGGCGGGGTCGATGTTGGGGTTGGCGTCGAAGTCGAACGCCCGCAGGGACTTCTCGCGCGGGAACTTGGCTGCCTTGATCCGTCGTTCGGAACGTCGTCGCGCCCGGTCGTCGCACTCTGCCAGCAGGAGTTCGGCGAGGAACCCGCGGTAGGACATCTGCTCAGCAGCGGCCCGATCGGCACCGTCGGCGAAGCCTTGGCGGATGGTCGGCAGCCGCAGCATGCGGCACGCCTGATCAATAGATGCGTCGGCGGCTTCTTCCGTCATGCCGCGGCGGCGGGTGCTCATGCGGGGCTCCTTCATTCCTGGGCGCGTGATCGGCTGTGTAGCAGTTGGTCGTATTGGTCGACGGTCGGCGGCGGTCGGGTGTCGACGGGCAACGGCTTGCGCAGTCGTCGCTCGGTGAGCGACGCGATCCCAGTGGTGTTGCTGCGAGTCGAGTCCGCGGGGTCGCCTGCGCTGGGTATGTCGCCGTTGTCATGGGTGCTGTCTTCGGCCTTGCGGGCTTCCAGGGCGACGACGTCCGCGGTGTGGCCACCGGCTCGCAGTGCGGCGGCGAGTCCGGCGACGACATGCTCGTGCGCGAGGTGTCGGTGCAGGAGCAGAACCTCGATCAGGGCGCGGGTGCCTTCGGCATCGCCGTGGGTCTTGCAGGCCGCGCCCCACCACTCGTCGTGGATCGGGGTGAACCGGCCGGCCTTCCGGGCTTGCTCGAGGGCGGTCGCGCCGGGGAGTGCCCCGGGCTTGCGGAGGAGGACCTCGAGGTAGTGGTCCAGGTCGAGCTGGACACCGCCCTTGGTCATCAGCCGCTCGTGGCGCGCCACCACTGTCTGGCCGTCGTAGACGACCAGCTCGCTGGCATGCAGCAGGACCCTGACGTGGCGACCGACGTAACGGGCGGGCACGGAGTACTTGTTCATCCTCACGCTCACCTGAGCGAACCTGTCGACCCGCGGGGTGAACCACCGGCCGGTCTCAAACTCCTCTGTCGCGAGCGGTGCGAGGAGTGGTTGTTCAGTGGCGAAGTGCTCGCCGATGGTGTGCGCACGCGACGAAATCCGACGATCGTCGTCGCCGCGGTCCCAGACGTCGACCATCGCGTTGAGCTCCTCGATCGAGTCGGCCTCTGGGAGGGGGACGAGGTGGTTGCGGCGAAACCAGCCGATGTCGCCCTCGACGCCGCCCTTCTCGTGCGCACCTGTGATCCCGGGTTGGCAGTAGAACGCCTCGATCCCGTAGTGGGAGCGGAACGCAGTCCACCGATCCGCCTCGACCCGCTGACGGGAGAACCCGATCACGGACGCGACGGCGGCCTTCAGGTTGTCGTAACGGATCTTCCCCGTCGGCACCCCGCCGAGGACCCGGAAGGCATGGGCGTGGCCTTCGAAGAACGCCTCCTGTCCGGCTGAGGCGCTGATCCTGTGGACGCCCTTCCCGGAGTAGGACAGTCGCAGGCTGAACAGCGTGCAGGTCACCAACTCTCCGCGCAGCCGGACGACGACCTCGCCGAAGTCGACCTCGGCCTCACGGCCGGGCAGGTGGGTCTGCGGGATGAACGTGTTGACGGGGTCCCGCCCGGCGTCGATGCGGATCTCGCGTCGACGAGTCGCGACGTAGTCGCGCACCATCCCGTACGACACGACCCCAGCGGCGTCGTGCTCGTCCAGGAGCCGGTCGAAGATCCGTTTCGCGGTGTGCCGCTGCTTCCTCGGCGCGTCGAGATCGTCACGCAGCCAACCGTCGATCACCGACTTGTATTCGTCGAGGCGCGACCCGCGCTTCGGTGGCGGCTTGGGCTCCTTGGGCCACACTGAGGCCAGGGCTGCGGTGACAGTGCGGTATCCGACCCCGTGCTTGCGTTGCAGTGCCCGCTTCGACAGGCCCGCCTTGGCATCGCGTCGAATTGCTGCGTACAGGTCGACACGGGACGTTCGTGCATCACGAGCCATGACATCGGTGTCGGGATTGGCGCTGCTAGTTGAGCGCCTTGGTCCGCGGCGCGAGACGGACGGCCATGATCACCGAGACCAGCTGGATCCCGGCCGACCAGGCGATGGCGGCCATCAGCGAGGTTTGGTCGACGCCGATCAGGTCGGTCTGGGTGAGGCCACGCAGTGCGTCGATCATCGGGGTGAGCGGCTGGAAGTCGGCGACCGCTGCCAGCCACCCGGGCATCGAGGCCGTGGGGACGATCGCGCTGGAGATGAAGGTGAGCGGAATCGCGATGAACGCCAGCCCCTGGGCAGCCTCCGGGCTGGAGGCTGCTGCCCCGAGCGCGAGGAACAGCGCGGCGAACGTGACCGAGTAGAGCACCAGCATCGCCAGCGCCGCGACGATCTCAGTCACGCCCGCGTGGAGCCGGAACCCGGTGATGACGGCTGCGAGGAGCGTTGTGAGGGCTGCGGCGACCACGATCGTCGACTGGGCGGCGAGCCGTCCCATCGTGATCCCGACGCGGGCCACCGGCAGTGACAGCACGCGGTCGGTGAACCCGGCGGAGCGTTCCCTGGCGACGGTGACCGCTGCCTGGGACGAGCCGAACAGCAGCGTGGTGGTGATGATGCCGGGCGTCATGTAGTCCACGTACGCCAGCGGAGCGGAGTCGATCGCGCCGGCAAAGACGTACCGGAAAACGAGCAGGAAGAGCACGCCCTGCAGCAGGGTGGGGAACACGACCTGCGGGTCGCGGAGGAACACCTTCAGAGTCTTCAATGCGATCGTGGCGCTGGTCGCAGCAGGGCCCGCTGAGATGGGCGGGGTCGCCGATGTCGTGGGGACGGTGGCGATCATGGGCTTGCCTCGCTTCCGGTCATGGAGAGGAAGACATCGTCGAGCGTCGGCGGCGACACGGAGAACTCAGCGATATCGGAGGAGATCCCTTGCTCGGTCACCGCGCGATGCGCGGCGTCAAGGTCGAATTGTCCGGTCACCGTTAGCTCGTTGTCCCGCAGTTCGCTGACCTCGCCGAGCAGTCGTGCGGCCAGCGCGGTGGACTCGTCGTCGGACAGCGGTTCGTGGGTGACGAGGCGCAGTCTCGTGTTGGCCATCGTGCGGCGCAGCTGGTGGGGCGTCCCGGCCTGGATGACGTGGCCGTCGTCGATGATCACCACTTCGTCGGCGAGGACCTGTGCCTCCTCCAGGTACTGGGTGGTCAGCAGCACTGACGTGCCGTTCGCGGGCAAGGTCCGGATGGACTCCCAGAGGCTGTTGCGGCTGTGAGGGTCCAGTCCAGTGGTCGGCTCGTCGAGCAGCAACACTGCCGGCCTGTTCACGAATGTCGCCGCGAGGTCGAGGCGTCGTCGCTGTCCGCCGGAGTAGGTGGCGACGCGCCGGTCGACGAACTCGCTGAGTGCGAACTCGTCGATCACCACGGCCGCGGCTCGGCTTGCCTCTTTCGGGGATAGCCCGTAGAGGCGTGCGACCATGCGGAGGTTCTCAACTCCGGTCAGCTCGGCCACGACGGCGGCGTGTTGTCCTGCCAGTCCGACGATCCCCCGGACCGTCTGGGCCGAATCCTTCACTTCGTGACCAAGGACGCACAACGACCCAGCCTGGTAAGGCTGGAGGGTCGCGAGTGCACGCACCAGCGTGGTCTTCCCCGACCCGTTGCGTCCCAGGACCGCTGTGATCCTTCCGGCGGGAGCGCTCATGTCCAATGTCTCGAACACCGTGCGCTTGGGGTACTCAATCCGTAGACCTCGCGCCTGGATCGCGATGTCCGCGCTCGGCGTCGGTTCCGTCCGTCCTATCGTCATGTCGTGCCCCGGTCATTTCATGGGCTTGAGGCGAACCGACGACCAAGTGTCCGAGAGCGAGATGTTGCCGTTGAGAGTCCATCCGGACTCCTCGGCGCGCTTCCAGATGCTGTCGCGGTTGATATCGGCCTTGTTGCCCTTGGGGTAGCCGATCCACACGGCCTTCGGCGACGAGAGCAGCGGAAACACGCTGTTCAGCAGCGTGTCGAGTTCGTCGCCATCGTGGGCGAACGTCACCACGACGTCGGTGGTGTCGCGGTCTATCCCGTCGATGACGGTGACATCCTCGGGGAGGGGGTCGAGTAGCCCTCGCTGCTCGGGCGAGGAATGGCCGAGCAGCAGCTCGGTACCGGGCTTGATCTGGAGCTTCTCCGCGATAGTGCGTGCCATGGTTGGCCTTCCTTGTTCTTATCCGTTCGCTGAAATGTGTCAGCCGTGGTCGGGTGGTGCGGGTCGATTCGGTCCGGTCACCGCAGGTGCTGGAGCAGTTCGCTCAATCGGCGCAGGACGTGGCTTCGCCAGCCGCCGTTCATGAACTTGCGGGCGAGTTGCTGCGTGGGGTCATCGAGGTCGAACCCGGCGTGCTCGAGGAACAGGCGAGTGCCCTTCCCTTCGGGCTGCAGCATCCAGGTGACCGTGGTCGCCATCCCGTCGGTGTTGTCGGCGTCGGCCCAGCTGATCCGCAGCATCTTCTGGGGCCGTAGATCGAGCACCTGGCATGAGATCTGTCCGGAGAACCCGGTTTTCGCGACCGGTCGCGCCCAGAAGGTGAACCGGTGGCCCACGATGGGTTCGAAGTCGTTGGGCATCAGCCACTGGGCCATGAGCTCCGGGGTCGTGAGCGCACGCCACACCTTGGATGACGGATGCTGGAAGTACTGATCGACCTCGATCCGGGACAGGTCTTCATGCTTGGTCATCGTTGTCCATTCCGTCGAGGACGTTGCTCAGCGCAGTCATGCGGCCACGCCAGAAGCGCTCATACGGTGTGAGCCAGTCGATCAGCTCGACCAACGGTTCGCCCGTGACACGGTAGAAGCGGTGCCGGCCCTCCTGTCGCTCGTCCACGAGTCCGGACTCGCGCAATGCACGAAGATGTTCTGAGACGCTGGGTCGGGCCATGTCGAACTTCCCGGCGAGCTCCCCGACGGTGTGCTCACCACCGAGCAGCGCATCGAGGATGTCCCGACGAGTGGGGTTGGACAATGCGCCGAACACCTCGTCCAGCGGTCCGCTCTTAAGTCGCCGAGGCACAGTGCGTCGCCTTAGCCCTGCAGTACGAAGCCGTTGCCATCCGGGTCGGAAAAGGTGGCCTGCCGACCCCACGGCATGTCGTTCGGTCCATCCACGACCACCCCGGCCTCCTGCAGGCCTGCGACGTCAGCATCGAGGTCGGAGCTCTCGAACAGAGTGCCTTGCCCGCCACCGGCGCTCATGCCGGGGAACGGTTTGTGCAGGACCAGGGTCGTACCGCTCTGCGCGCCGACCTCGAGCCAGCGGTTCTCGCCGAATGTCTGGTCGTCCTTCACCTCGAGCCCGAGCGCGCCTACGTAGAAGTCGCGGGCACGGTCCTGGTCGGAGACGAACACGGTCACTGTCTTCACTGTGTTGATAGCCATGCCGAAATTATAGGTAGGAAAAAACCTACGCGTCAAGCCGGGCCGTGTCACCACGGGCAGCCCAGCTGCCGCGCCAATACGGTGTCGACTCCACTCCACCGAGGCCAGGTGGTGTCACGACTCACCGACACTCATCTGGACCCAGCCAGGAACGGTGTCGAACGAAGCCGACTAACGCTGTCGGATGAGCCCGACAGAGTCACCTGGTCGACCCACTGCGCCAACCCTTCTGTGATCCAGTCCAGCTCGGGGAGCGTGAGCACGGAACGGCGACGCGGTCCCGATCCGTGAGAGCCCTTGCCCCAGCGCACGTCGACCGCCCCGAAGCGTCCGAACCGCGGGGCAGCACCGTTGGGTCGCAGATCAGCGACATCGAGACCGGCTGCCTCGGCCCGGCGCAGTCCGTAGGCGTAGATGGTCTTGAAGATCTGGGAGTCCCGCAGCGCGGCGAGGGCTCCCTTCCTGCCATGCTGAAGGATCGCCTCGACGCGGCGGTCAGCCACCGCGAAGAGCTGCTCGAGCTCGTCGTAGGTGAGTGCTCGCCGTTGTGGGCGGCCTTCATAGTCGACCAGGTGCGCGAGCGTGTTCCACTCGTGGCAGATCTGCTGCGGTGCGGTTCCGAAGCGCTCTTCGCAGTCGACTGTCCACCGGTACCGGGGATCGGTGAGGTAATCGCAGAACAGGCGGATGATGGAGTGATATCCCCGGATCGTCGAGGGCGTCGCCGGGCGCTGCCGAGACTTCGCCTGCGTCGTGAAGTCCTCCAAGTCGCCCGGTGACCATTCCCATGGGTAGCGGCCGGCGAACTCCTCGAACCTCCGGACGACGAGCTCGCGACTCCCGATGGTCCGCTCGGCCAAGCCCCGGCTGCTCTGCTGATCACCCCAACCCGAGAGCATCGCCTCGAACACGAAGCGCCCCTCGTCCAGCGCCCTCACGTTGCGGAGCTGTTGAAGTGGCGAGACGCCACGCGAGTCCTGGGCCATCGACCCAGTATTGCATCTATCGCAACAATGATGCGGTACATGAACGATCTTGCTGTCTGAGTGGCGTCATGCTTCTACCCTGTCCTGATGACGACGGAGCGCCCCGCCGACGAAGTCCGCCGCACCGCTATGGAGCTGACCGCTCTCGCGGAGTCCGGTCTCGCCTACTGCCGCGATCAGTTCGACATCGAGCGCTTCCACCGCCTCGGCACTATCGCCCGAGAGCTCATGCATCACGTCTCCTCCGAGGACCTACCCGTTTACGAGCGCGCGGTCGCCTCAGTTGCTGGCTACACCACTCCGAAACTGGATGTCCGTGGGGGCGTGTTCGCCCCGGACGGCAGGGTGCTGCTCGTCCGTGAGGTCTCGGACGACCAATGGACGCTGCCCGGAGGTTGGTGCGACGTCCTCGAGACGCCTCGTGAGGCCGTAGAGCGAGAGATCCTCGAAGAAGCTGGCATCAGGGTCCGCGCGATCCACTTAGCCGGCCTCCTCGACCGGGAAGCGTGGCCACACCACCCGCCCTATGACCGACACGTCTACAAGCTCTTCTTCGTCTGCGATCAACTAGGCGACGTAGATCCCGACTTCGTGAGCAACGAGACCAGCGAAGTGGCCTGGCACCCCGTCGACGACCTGCCTGAACTCTCCATCGCACGCGTACTGCCCGAGCAGATCCAGATGCTGCACCGCCACTGGCAGAACCCCGAACCGGCACACTTCGACTGATCACGGCCAGCAGAGACCCACGGTTGCATCCAGTGAACGATGCTCAGACCGAATGCCAGCGTGAATCGTCCACACATTGTTGAACCTCCGTCGGGGCGATGCAGGAAGTCTACGGCGGCACAGCAGGATTCTCGGAGATCTCTTCGCTACGATCACGCTCGTCAGGTCAAAGCTATGCAGGGAGTACAAGAATGGCGCGTAAGACTCAGGTAATCCTCACCGACGATATTGACGGCTCGGAAGCCACCAGCACGGTGAGCTTCGGTCTTGATGGCGTCGCGTACGAGATCGATCTCAATGATGACAACGCCCAGCGGATGCGCGATCAGCTCGGCGAGTGGGCCGGTAAAGCCCGCCGTGTCGGAGGTCGGCGTATCAGTGGCACCCAGAGCGCAGGCTCTCCAAGCGACGCCGGCAAGATTCGCGCCTGGGCGAACGAACATGGCTACGAGGTCAGCGAACGGGGGCGAATCCCGAAGGAGATCCGCGAGGCGTACGCCGCGGCGCGCTGACCCGGGAACGCAGCTGCTCCTCGCGAGTCCCGCGCGAGAGATTCGGGAACTCTACTACGGAGCTGTCATGTCAGCTTGCTGGCAAGCAGGCGGGCGGCTGAGGGCGCGGCGGAGGCAGCCCTGAGGTGGGTGGCTGAGGCTTTGAGGTAGATGCCGGTGGTGGCGATGCTTTCGTGACCCAGCAGCTGTTGCACCTCGGAGATCGGGACACCGACATCCACCATGGAGACGGCGTAGGTGTGGCGCAGGGCGTGAGCTGCTTCGCCCTCGGGCTTGGCGATACCGGCCCGGGCGTAGAGGCGGTTGACGCGGTAGGAGATCGTGTCGCGGGTCAGCGCTCGGCCGTCTGGGCGGATGAGCAGGGGAGACGAGTCGCTCTGCTCGGGCAGCCGCTCGGCGCGCCAGGGCAGGTAGGTGTCGATCTGCGCGGCGACGCCAGGATCCAGCGGCACAGTACGGGCCTTGCGTCCTTTGCCGACGACGCGGAGCGAGGGCTCATCACCGGGCCGGTAATCGAGGGCCCGCAGGCCGGCGGCTTCGCTGGCACGAAGTCCTCCGGCTGCGAGGATCAGCACGATCGCGACGTCCAGCAACGGCGCTGCTGGGCGCGCCTGGGGGTCTTCCGTCTTCGCTGTCTCCAGGAGAGCGGAGATCTGGCCGTCGGTGAACGCCACGGGCAGGCGCGCGGGGGCGCGGGGCGCCTGGATCGCGGCCGTAGGGTCGGTGGGCAGCCGGGACTCGAGGACGAGGTACCGGCATAGCCCGCGCAGCGTTGTCACCAGGCGGCGGCGGCTGGCCGGCGCGAGGCCAGCGTTGTTCATCTCGGCCAGCGCGGCCTTGATGACGGGGCTCGTGAGGTCCTGCACCCTCACAGAGGCACCCGTTTGGGCCTCTAGGTAGCGCTGCCACGAAGCGATATCGCCACGGTAGGCCTTGGCCGTCTCGGTACTGATGGTGCGTCCGACCGCGCGGCGTTCCGCGATCCAGTCCCGGGCCGCATCGACGAAGAGTTCGCTCATCCCGCCACGCTAGGTGTAGTTGGTCATGACGTTGTCGACGCCGGCGTGAAGGCGTGAGGCCGGAGGCTGGTCGCCGCAGGCGGTGTGGGGCCGATGGTAGTTGTAGTGATGGACCCAGACCGCGATCGCTTCGCGCCGCTCGGCCTCGGAGGCGTAGGGACGGGCGTAGAGGCACTCCTCGGCGAGGATCCGCTGGTAGCGCTCAATCTTCCCGTTGTGCCGGGGCGTGTAGACCCTGGTCCGCTGGTGCCTGCCGATGAACGCGCAGGTCGAGCGACGAAACGCAGAGGCTGTGTAGTTGCTGCCGTTGTCGGTGACCAGGCGCGTGATCCGCGTGATGCCGTGCTCGGCGAAGAACACCCTCGCGCGGTGGAAGAACCCGATCGTCGTGGTGGCTTTCTCGTCCTCGAGCGGCTCGGTGTAGGACAGGCGGGAGAAGCCGTCCTCCATGGAGTGGAGATAGGTGTAGCCGACCTTTTGCTGTTTGCGGGCACGCTTGCCGGCGAGGACCTGCTCGCTGCCGCGCCCGTGGATCCACCAGCCACCGCCGTCGGGGATCTGTCCGACCTTCTTGACGTCCATGTGGACCATGTGTCCTGGATAGCGGGCAGTGATCTTTCCTGGTGAGCGCAGGTTCTCGCCGTCGGGGGTGATGTCGCGCAGGCGGTTGAGCCCGAGGCGGTCCAGCCACCGGGTCACCGTCCTGACGCAGCATGCGAAGCCGTGCGCGTCGGCGAGCTCGCGGGCGATCCGCCGGGCGGACCACTTGTGCTGACGCCGCCAGAACTCGATCTTCTCCAGCACCCAGGCCGGCAGCCGTGAGGGGCGGTTCGCAGGTGCGCTGGAGTGGTCCTCCAGGCCGGCATCGCCGTGCTCGCGGTAGCGGGCCGTCCACTTCGACAGCGTCGTCCGCGCGATGCGGAACTCGGCGGCGACATGGGCGATCGGACGACCGGAGTCGACGACCTGGGCAACGGCTCGCTGCCTCCCAACGACGGTCAGCGGGGCATTACGGTGGTGCATGGAACGGGTCTCCTCCTGCTCGACGTTTGGCTTCAGCACCACCCATCGTGCAGTCCAGGGGCCCGTTCCTTCATCCCCTACGCGGCGTCCACAACGTCATGACCCGCAACAGCTAGGCCGCAGCCAGCCCCACCGCCGCGGCAACACTCCATCGAGTGCGCATAATCTTGATTATGCGCACTAGACGCCTCCCTCCCCTGCAGCCGGGCTGTACGCTGACGTCCCGGAGCACTGGCAGGATGGCCTGTGTGTTGATCGCCTACGTCGATGAGTCCTACGACCACGACACCTACTTCATCGGTGCCGCCGTGGCCGACGAGGCAACCTGGGAGCTCGTTGCCGAAGGCTTCGAGGCTGTGCGTCAGCGCACGACTCCACGACACTCGGTGCCCGCCAACGCCGAGTTCCATGGCCACGAACTCATGGGTGGACGCGGCGACTGGCGTGCCCTGCGAGGGAAGCACCGTGAGGCGGCTGGCATCTACGCAGCTGCCCTCCAAGCAAGTCTCGACGCGGGCGTTCGATATCTCTTCCGCGGCGTCGACGTTCGCCGCCTGAACGCCCGCTATGCCTATCCACGTCCGCCGCACTCGATTGTCCTGAGCCATCTTCTCGAGCGCCTGAATGACTACAGCAGGGCTCACGGCGGCGGTCAGCAGACCATCGTGGTCGCCGACCAGATCGCGACCCAGGAACAGCACCAAGCACAGTTTGAGGACTACCAGCGCATTGGCACCGACGGCTACCGATCCAGCACCCTGGCGAACATCTCCTCGCCCATCAACTTCGCCGACTCCCGCTTGTCGCCAGGTCTGCAGGCCGTTGACATGGCCACGTACATCCACCGCCGCGCTGAGACCGTCGTCAATCAGCACCCCAGGGCGCAGGCGACGACGGACCGGCTCACCAGTCTGATCTACCCGGCTACGGTCCACCGGTGGGTGTGGCGGCCATAAAACTAGGGCCCCACCGAAGCGGGGCCCTAGGCTGGCAACGTTCCGGTAGCCGGCCCGTTGTAACCCCCAGTCTACGCCCCTCCCCCGGGCCGCGCTATGCCCCCGGCGCACAGCGCAGGTGCCCGCCGCTGGCATCGCTCCGTACCGTCGAGGATGCTCAACCTCCTGCGCCAGTCCGCATACCTTCTATTATGAGCATTAGAACGGTTGGCGCTCCTCGTATTTCGCTCCTGCCGTGACTTGATCAGAAGGACGGTTCCGGAGAGGTTCCCGTGAGACGGCCAGTCACATCGCTCACGCGGTCTGCGGAAAGCCGGCGCTGTTTCACGTCGCCGTAAATCTCACTGTCCATGAAGCCGTTCTCGACAGCCTTCGCTCAACCTTCGCCTGGGGCGTGCCTTCTAAGCTTGTGCCTGCCGCTCCCGCGGCGGGCTCTCGACGAAGACACACCAGCTCGTCGACGGCCATGGACTGCCGCTGGTGATCCTCTGCCGAGCTTATGACCGCCGCGGGTCACGACATCCTGACAGTTCGAGAAGATGGAGGCCTCGTGCTGCGGACGCTCAGATCGTGCGGGCGAAGGGGTCGAAGCCCTCGGGCAGCAGCGGCACATCGGCGACCGAGCTGTCCACGGTCACGAACTCGCCGGAGGCCGCGGACTCCTCGGCCGAGAGCATCACGTCCAGCACGTGGTAGCCGAGCTCTCCGCTGGCCACGTGCGGGCGACCTTCGGCGATCGCGCGGACCATGTCCAGCAGGCCCAGGCCGCGCCCGGTGACGATGCCCTCCTGGGGGACCTCGATCCACTCCTGCTCCGGAGGCTGCTCGCCGAAGGACTCGAAGGGGCGCACGTAGGCGATGCGGCCCTCGAACATGTTCGGATCCGGGACCACGAGCGAACCCTCGGTGCCGTGGATCTCCACGACGCCCTGGCGGGCCAGCGGCGAATCGAAGCTGACCAGCGAGGTGCCGGTCTGGCCGGCCTCGAACTGGGTGAGCACCGAGATGGTCGAGGGGACCTCGACGGGGAAGGTCTCCCCGGCCCTGTCGCCCACCTGGATGGTGCGCTCCTCCTGGGCCGTCACGCCCATCGCGGCGACCGCCGAGACGGTGCCGAACAGGCTCACCAGGGTGGTGAAGTAGTACGGGCCGATGTCCAGCAGCGGGCCCGCGCCCTTCGCGAACAGGAAGCCGGGGTTCGGATGGAAGACCTCGGGGCCCTGGTACTGCATGGAGGTCTGGGCGAACAGCGGGCGGCCGATGGTGCCCTTGGCGATCTCGCGCTTGGCGGTCTGGACGCCGGGGCCGAGGACGGTGTCGGGGGCGCAGCCGACCCGCACCCCGTTCTGCTCGGCCAGGGCCAGCAGGGAGGAGGTGGACTCGCGGTCCAGGCCCAGGGGCTTCTCGGTCCACACGTGCTTGCCGGCGGCCACGGCGGCCGAAGAGATCTCGGCGTGCACGGCGGGGATCGTGAGGTTGATGATGACCTGCACGTCCGGGTGGTCCAGCACATCCTGCGCGGTGCCGGAGGCGGGCACGCCGTGCTTGGCGGCCTGCGAGGCGGCGCGCTCGGTGTCGAGGTCGCCGAGGATCAGGACGTCGACGTCCGGGAAGGAGCCGAGGTTCTCGAGGTAGGTGTCGGAGATGACGCCGACGCCGATGAATCCGACGCCGACGGGGGTGGAGGTGCTCATGCGGCCAGGCCCTTCTCGATCAGGAAGGTGTAGCTGTCGGCGATGTCCTCGAAGACGTCGCCGGGTGCCTTGTCGTACTCGATGACGGCGTACTGCACGGCGGTCGCCGCCCGCATCGCGTCGAGGGTGGGCACCTCGCCCTCCCCGGCGTGACGCTGGTCCAGGCTCGAGGAGTCGAAGGCGGGGGCGTCGGGGGCGAAGGGGTTCGAGGCCGGCGCGATGCCGTCCTTGACGTGGATCGCGGCGAGGCGGTCACCGAGCTTCTTGACGAGGCCGACGACGTCCTGCTGGCCGGCCAGCGCCCAGAACAGATCCAGCTCGATCACGACGGAGGGGTCGACCAGATCGAGGAAGCGCTCATAGGCCGTCTGACCGTCGAACGAGGCCACGAACTCCTGCGCATGGTTGTGGTACCCGACGCTCAGTCCGTACTCCTTCGCCTTCTCGGAGGCGGCGTTGAGGCGCTCGGCGATATCCTTCACGCCGTCCTCGGTGAGCCACCGGTCCGCGGCGACCATCGGCTCGATGACGGTCTTCATGCCGATCTCGGCGGCGGCCTCGAACACGACCTCGTTGGCCGGGGTGGGGATCGAGCCGTCCGGGGTCCACAGCTCGTCCGAGAGCAGGGGCGCGTGACCGGTCGGGGAGCTCAGGCCGGCCCGGTCCAGAGCCGCTCGGATCTGGGTCGGACGGCCCACGAAGTCGAAGGCCTCGACGGTGCGCAGGCCGATCCCGGCGAGCTTGTCGAGGGAGGCGTTCATGTCCGCCGAGAACTCGGCGGCCAGCGTGTAGAGCTGGATGGAGGCGATGGGCAATACCACGGGAGACCTGCTTTCGTACGTCGTCGTCAGAGGGCGGGTCGCATCGCACGGATGCGCGAGAGTAAGCGAAAAAGTGATCCCACTGGTCGGAGGCTTTTGGAGTGAACGGTTCGGTTAAAGGGCGCAATGGCGTCACAAACGCCGAGGAAAGCATGGTCGAGCCCACCGGAGAGGTTTCGTCGGCCCACCCTTATAAAGGCTGACGCTCCCGCGCCGTTGGCCGCCGCCTCGCGTCCGCATCCGTCGGGCCGGTTCCTGCTCCAAGAGCATCGCGCGGCGGCAGGAGACCCTCAAGGCGTTCACGGTGCTGCTGGTGGCACCGTGAAGGTGGCAGGCAGCTAGCTGAGCTGGGTTGCCCGCCGTCGGCTCACCCCTTGATTGCACCGAAGATGACGCCCTTGGTGAAGTGCCGCTGGATGAACGGGTACACCAGGAGAATCGGGATCACCGCGACCACCGTGATCGCCATCTTGATCGGCAGCCCGGCGACCTCCGCGCCACCGGTGTCAACGGCATCCGCTCCGGGGACAGGCTGTCCCTGGAGCACGTACGAGCGGAGCACCAGTTGGAGCGGCCACTTCGAACTGTCGTTGAGGTAGAGCATCGCGTTGAAGAAGCTGTTCCAGTACATCACGCCGTAGAACAGTGTGATGACGGCGATCACCGCCTTCGACATGGGGATGATGATGCTTCTGAGGATCCGCCAGTCACTCGCCCCGTCGATGCGCGCCGCTTCGGTGATGCTGCGGTCAATCCCCATGAAGAAGTTGCGCAGGATCAGTAGGTTGAATGCTGAGACGGTGCTGGGAAGGATCAGCGACCATAGGGAATCGATCAGTCCGAGGTTCGATACCAACAGGTAGGTGGGGATCATCCCGGCGCCGAAGAACATGGTGATCACGAAGAACAGCAGCAGCCCGCGGTGGAATAGTGACCCGGGTCGAGACAGTCCATAGGCCGCCATGATCGACACCCCGGTGGCCAGCAGCGTGCCGACGCCAGTCACGAAGATCGAGACCAGGACCGACTGAGTCACCACGCCGCCGGTGAGGATCTGCGCGTACGCCTGGAACGTGATGCCGCGAGGCACGGTCACCATCCCGCCGGACTTGTTCACGGACCCCTGCGGCGAGATGCTCGTGAGCATGACGGTGTACATCGGGTACAAGACCACCAGGGTGATGACGACCAGCGCAGCGGTCTTCCCGATCCGGCTGGGGAGGGACGGGGGCTCCTGCCACGCGGGCCGGTGACGGGAGCGCCGCTTCGTAGTCCGTCGCTTCTCAGGGTGGTCTTTGGGCGGTGGTGCGACAATCGGAGCCGCCGATGTCAAGCCCGGCTTGCCGTCGAATCCGGTGTGTGTCATGAGTCTGATTTCTGGTAGATGCCGGCCTCGCCGAACACATGGGCCAGCTTGTTCGCTCCGAGCACGAGAAGGAGGCTAATGATGCCTGTGACCAGGCCTGCCGCGGCGGCGAAGCTCCAGTCCCCGAAGAGGACGCCCTGGTAGTACACGTAGGTGTCCACGACTTCGGCGCGTGCTGTGCCGATGGCATCGCGATGCAGGAGGATCTGTTCGAAGCCGACGGTCAGGGCATCCCCGAGGCGCAGGATGAGCAGCAGGATGATGACTGGTTTGAGCGCCGGGAGCGTAACGTGCCACATCCGCTGCCACCCGCTAGCTCCGTCGACCGCAGCGGCTTCGTACTGCGTCGGGTCGATCGCGGCCAGGGCTGCGAGGAAGATGATCATGCCCCAGCCGGCGTCCTTCCAGACTGCTTCACTGGTGATCAAGAGGAGGAAGGTGTCCGGATTGGTCATGATGTCGACAGGGGCCACGTCGTTGTCCCGCAGCACCCGGTTCAGGAGGCCTGCGCCGCCGAGCATCTGTTGGAAGACCGTCACCACGAGCACCCACGAGAAGAAGTGCGGCAGGTAGACGATCGACTGGATGGTCGAGCGGATCCACGGGGTCAGTACGGAGTTCAGCAGCAGCGCCATCACGATCGGGATCGGGAAATAAAAGAAGAGTTGGAACGTCGTGATGGAAATCGTGTTGATGACGGCGCTGTGGAAGTTGGAGTCCGTCAGCAGCCGCTGGAAGTTCTCCCAGCCCGCCCAGGGGCTCTCGGTGATGCCGACGTAGGGAGAGTACTGCTGCCACGCCACGATGTTGCCGAGCATCGGCACGTACTTGAACACAAGCGCGAGCGCTACCGCCGGCAGGACCATCAGCAGCAGCGAGCGGTCGCGCCGGAGCCGACTGGCGAAGGACGCCTTGGCGCGTCGCACCGGCGGTGTCGCGGCGGAGGAGTCTCCGGTGCTGCTGTCCGGCTGCATCTCGCGCTCCGTGACGTCGGCCTGAGCCATCAGTAGTTCCCCGAGTCGAGAGCTTCCTGGTACAGCGCGCGCAGCTCTTCGCCTCCGTTCTTGCGCCACTCCTCGACGGCGGCATCGACGTCCGCCAGGCTCTGGCGGCCCCGCGGAACATCTGCCTGGAGGTCGGAGAAGGGCTGGCTGAGCTGCGCGAGCTGGGGCGGTTCGGCGATCTGGACACCGTGTAGTGGTGGCTCGACCGCGTTCTTCGCGGCATCGGCCTGCCAGGTGCAGAACGCCTCGACGTAGTCCGGCATGGAGACGATCGCGTTCGTCTGCGGAGGTGCACAGAGGCTCCGGAACGTGGTGATCACCTCGGACTGCCCGAGCTCGGTCGGCATCTCCTCGCCCGAATCGGCCAGGGTGAAGTGCTCGCCCTCCACGCCGCGTTCGATGAGTTGGTACTCGGTCGTCCCGAACGGTGAGGCGAGGAGGTCTGCGACCCGCAGGAAGTTCTTGATCTTCTCCTCGTCGTCCGTGCGCTTGATGAACGTGACCATCTCGGCGGGACGGTTGACGTAGACCCAGGGGTCCCCGCCATCGCCCGAGAACCACTTCACGGCGTCCTGGCGGTATTCGGGATTCGAGGGGCGCTGTCGGTTGTATGCCTCTGCCCAGCCGCCCAGGCCATCGACGGTGAGCAACACGTTGCCCGACTCGAAGCGCTGCTTGGCCGCGGCGACGTTGCCGGCGACAGCGTCCGGATGGACCGCGCCGGAGTCGAACAGCTTCTTCAGCCAGTCCAGCGCCTGCTTGAATTCCTCGGTCTCGACGCGGTTGATGAGCTCGCCGGAGTCATCCAGCTTCCACTTCTCAGGAACATGGAAGATCAGGTAGGCCAGGACGCCGAGATCATTCGCGCCCCAACGGTTCGTCTTCGCGTCCGTCAGTTCGACGGCGAGATCGATGAGCTCCTGGCCGTCGGTGATCTCTGGGGTGATGCCCATCTCGTCGAGGAGATCCCCACGGGTGAATAGAGCGTTGGTCACGACGCCGCCCGGCTTCGGCAGCCCGTAGAGCTTCTGTCCGAAGCTCGAGAACTGCCAGGACGAGGTCGGCAGGTTCGCCAGGTGCGGGTAGTCGAGCACCGCATCGCCGCCGAGGTATGGCGACAGATCCTGGAAGACACCCTCGATCGCCTGGTGGAAGTTGGAGCGGATGTTCCACGCTGGCATCGCCACCCAGTCCGGGACGTTGTCTGGAGACGCCAGGACGGTGGCGAGCTTGTCGCCATAGGAGGATCCTTCGGTCATCTGGAAGGCGAAGTCGTAGCCGGTCTTGGCGCGGAGGGCGTCGATGTAGCTGTTGCCCGAGAGGTCGGGGATGGCGCTCCACAGCGGCACCATAGCGGTCGCCTCCGAGCCGTCACCGATCGGATCCGGATAGGTCTCCTGAAGCTCCGCGGGGATCGTCAGGAACCCCGGCGTCGAACCGTTGACGGCCGGATAATCCGGCTCCACGATCTCGAGCTCCTTGTAGGTCGGCAGGTACTCGCTGGAACCGCTCGCCGCCGAGCTGTCGCCGGAAGAGGAGTCCCCGCAGCTGGTTAGAGCGGCAGCCCCGGCGCCCGCTCCGAGCAGTCCGAAGAAGGATCTGCGGGAAGGGGAGAGGGTCTTTCTGGGTTGGTTCTGTCGCATTGAGCGCTCCTGTATCGCGTTGTTTTCAGGGCTGGACCTCGCCGACGCTCGAGTCGGTACGCCATTGTTTGCAACCGGTTGAATAACCGTATGTCACCCGTGTGAGCGAGTCAACAATCCCCGGGTCGCAGTTTGGTTACGGCATCGTGGCCTGCGGTGATGGCGCTGTACGCGGCCGCGAGGACTACGAGATCAAACGACTTGGCGTGCAGGGAGGCGTGCGTACCTGCGGAGCGGAAGGCGGGGTGCAAGGCGCCCGGCGACAACTTCGGCCGACTTGATGCAATCGGTTGCGGTTGTTGAGCGGGTCGGTTACGTTCGACGATCACAGCGCGGAGTGATCTCGATCAGGGCAGCCTCTCGGGAAGCCGCCCGACGAAGGAGTTGCATATGGGTTGGGCCCGTCGAGTCATCGGTCTGACAGCGGCTGCACTGCTGATGCTCGGGGGTGCCGCGTCAGCCACCGCAGAGCCGTCCACGGCGCCACCCGCAACAGCGCCCGCAGAGGCGCCGACGGAGTCATCGCTCGTCGACACTCACGGATTGCGTGTCGGAGATCCCGGTGAATGTCCGACACCGGATCTCTCGGACCCTGGGGGCGGGTTGATTTCCGGCTTTTTCACCTTCTACACGACCGACATGTGCCGAGCGCTCTCGACGATGCAGGACGTCTACGAGTCGGGTGGCGACACACTCATCACCTTCGGATACCGCCTCCAGTTGCGTGATCTCGACGAGTCCGACCGGATCCTCACGGCCGACGGCGTAGTCGACGAGCGCTTCGACTGCCTCGAGGGGGGAGTTCCGTGCGTGGAGACGGCTCGGCAGGACGCCGGCGACGCCGAAATCCGCCGGGTCCTGACCTACTCAGGGGCCGAGCGCTTCGGCTCCGAGATGCTGGCCTGTGAAGAGTTGGACGCGGAGATTATCTCCGGGGACAGAAGATTCCAGCGTGTGCTCCTGCCCGTGGACAGGGAGGGGTGCGACGCAGACCAGTACGACCTCGTGCTGATCGCGAATGGCGCGCTCGACGCGAACACTGATGTCGCCACCGTCCTTGTTGCGGCAGACACCTTCGGTATCGACTTCCATCTGGGACTACCGCGACCCGGGCAGGACGCAGACGAGCCGTGGCTCATCGACACTTCCTACCTCGACACGGTGACCCGGTTCACCGAGCGCACCGTGCAGGACTGGGAATCGCGGTACGGCGATCTGGAGTCCTATGGCGGCCTGTATCAAAGCTCCGAGATGCCGATGAAGGGGAACGACGCTTGGGATGCCCAGTTCGCGCTGTACGACGCCCAGCATAGCGTCGTCGCCCGGAATGCACCCGGCCGTTCGATCCTCGTCAGTCCTTACATCGATGGGCGCCCTCACATGGGGAGTCCGGTCGAGGCCGTTGAACTCTTCACCCAGCGGCTGGTCGACTCCGCAGACGGGGCTCATCTGATTCTCGCACCGCAGGACGGCCGAGGGACCGGTAAGGGCGGCGTCTACTTCCCGGACCAGGCCGACGACATCGTGCTCGAACGGTTGCAGGATGTGGTTGGAGGCGCGATGACGTACGACGAGGCGTTTGGCGGCGCGACCTCCCATGATTACTACACGGCCGCTCTGGAGAGTGGCAAGGCCGCAGGAGGCGATGCCTTCGAACTGTGGGCGAACATCGAGCTCATGGAGCCCTCGCCACTGGAGGGAGAGCCGGTGTGTATCCCCGGTGTGAACCGCGGCCAGGCGGACTCGGCACGCATCGCCACGCAGGTCTCGGTTGCTGGCGATACGGTGACCAAGCTGATCGGCTACGACTGGGACAACGCGATGCTCTGTGAGGTCCCAGGCAAGGACGCCCTCGTGGAACAGCTCGCCGCTGACGAGGAGCGTCCCGTTCCCACCGGTGTGACCCTCGAGCCGGGCGGCACTGCGCTGATGACCGGCTACCAGCTCGACGGAGTGGCCGGCACCGTGTCCTGGAGAGGTAGCGACGGCAGCGAGCAGGGTGCTGAGATCTCGCCTGAGGCCAGCGTGAGTTTCCCTGATTACGGGTCGTCGCGTCCCGCCGCGCATCCGGCCGCTCTGCAGGCGGTGCGCTTCCGTCTGGATGTCGAAGATATCGATTCGTCGGCCCCGTGGATCTCCGTCACGCTGGAGAGCCCGCAGGGGAGCATCGCTTATGGGACGTACAGCGTCGTCCCCGCTCAGGCCGAAACGACCTGCGACACCACGGTGACGGGCGAGCATTCCGACCCTCTCGAGATCGGCGCCGGCACTACCTGTCTTGAGGGCGCCACGGTGAATGGGCCGGTGCGAATCGGTGAAGCGGCACGGGTGCTGGTCCTCGACACGACGATCCGGGGGCCTGTGACCTCCCAGAGTGCGGAGAGCGTACACGTCAAGGACAGCCAGTTGCGCGGTCCACTTCAGCTGCAGGGCACCACGAGAGCGCTGACCCTGCAGGACACCACCGTGCAGGGCCCGGTGTACCTGAAGCAGGATCAGACAGGTCCGCTCGGCATTCAGATGACGGAAGTCCAGATCGACGGCCCGCTCCGCTGCGATGCGGACACCGAGCTCGCGGCGCTCGGATTGGAGGTCCACGGTCCCGTCGGGCCGATGTGCCATATCGGGTAAGCGCTGCCGAATATCGCGGACGGCGCGGCCCCTCCTTCACCGCCAACCAGGAAGGACCACCAAGGCTTCTTGGTTGCGGCATGGCCGTGGCCGAGGAACGCTCTTGACCAACGGGGCCAATTCCTGCGCCACGGCAGCAACAAGCAACCCTCCAGCCCCGGTGGGTCGGGGCTCGGAAGATCGTGAGCGCTGGTCTCGGATCGGATGAGCTCGACGACGACGAACTGGCCTGTGAGGGCGTGGTAAAGCAACGGGTCGAGGTGCTCCTTGGCACGCACGGTGGCGCTGAGCTGCTGCAGCCGCCCCACCTCCTCCGAGCTTATTCAGGGACCCGAATCGCGTGGCAGTGATCAGGTGCTGTGGACGAGCGCTCCTGCCACCGTGGTGGCCAGCACCCGGTCCCCGACCAGCTCCACCCGGTCCTGGCCGCCGGTGACCCGCTCCCCCAGTCCCATCAGCTCTGCGGGATGGGTGGTCGCCATCGCCAGCAGCTCGGCGGAGCTGAGGGGCAGGTGGGCGGTGGCCCAGGCGAGGCAGTCGTGCAGGGAGCTGCCGGAGCCGGCCAGCAGCTCGGTGTCGGGAAGC
This sequence comes from Brachybacterium fresconis, assembly GCF_017876515.1. Taxonomy (NCBI): domain Bacteria; kingdom Bacillati; phylum Actinomycetota; class Actinomycetes; order Micrococcales; family Dermabacteraceae; genus Brachybacterium; species Brachybacterium fresconis. Next base: position 56,683 of record NZ_JAGIOC010000002.1, read on the forward strand.
CTCAGGCTCCCGTCGGGCCGCACCTCGACGCTGCCCCCAACGGGGGTGGTATACAGACCGGGCTCGCTTCCCGCGAGCGCGGCCGAATCGGAGGTGAGCACGCAACGCGCGGGCGTTTTGGCGCGGATCATGACGGTGAGGGTCTCGGCCGGCAGATGGTGGCCGTCGGCGATCAGCATCGCGGTCAGGCGGTCCTCGGCGAGCTGGGTCCACAGGTGATTTGGGTGGCGCGGCAGCCGGGCGTGGGTGCCGTTGCCTAGGTGGGTGCTCAGGCCAGCGCCGGCGTCGACGGCGACGCGTACCTGCTCGGGGGTGGGAGTACAGTGGCCGATCGAGATGCGCACGCCCTGGGAGGTTGCAGCGGCGATGTACTCGGCTGCGCCGGCCCTCTCCGGCGCCAGCGTCACGATTCGGATCAGGCTGTCCGCGGCGCGCTGCCACCGGTTCAGCTCGGCGATATCGGGGTCGCGCAGGTGGCGGGGGTCATGGGCACCGCGGGGGCCGTCGTCGGCTGCGAGCGAGGGGCCCTCGACGTGAATGCCGGCGATGGAGTGGGCCAGTAGCCGATCGCTGCGGCGCGCGGCGGCGATCACGGCCAGCACATGCGTGATCTTCTCCTCGCTCGCAGTGATCACGGTTGGCAGGTAAGTGGTCACCCCTTGGGCCCACAGGGCGCGGGTCAGCTCCGTGACGGTCTCGATGTCGACGTCGTCGGCGTTGACGTCATACCCGGCGTAGCCATTGACCTGTAGGTCTATCAGTCCTGGTCGGGTGTGGGGCTGCCCGCTCATCAGGGTCGTCCGCCGGAGCGCAGGCTCTGGGGCAGCTCGGTCGCAGCCGCGGCATCGAGGTGGACGACCACGTCGGAGTGGGTGTGCACGGCGCTCGCCGGGACCTCGGCGCTCACGGGACCGGTGAGGGTGGAGGCGACCGCCTCGGCTTTCGTCTCGCCGAGCACGGTGCAGACTATGGTGCGCGCCGCGAGCATGGCGGGGACGGTGAGCGTCAGGGCGTGGGTGGGGACCTGGTCGATGCTCGGGAAGAGTCCCTCGTCGACCTGTTGCCTGCGAGAGGTGGCTGCCAGCGCGACCTTGCGCACCAGGGCGGGGTCGGTAAGGTCGGTGTCGCCGGGTTCGTTGAAGGCGATGTGTCCGTTGACGCCGATACCCAGGCACACCAGGTCGATCGGGCCGGCAGCGACCACCTCGCTGTAGCGGCGCACTTCACCGTCGGGGTCGACGTCCTGCCGGATCCGGTTTAGGCCGGGCCGTGCGGCGGTGGGCAGCCGGTCGGACAGCCAGGTCCCGAAGGAGGCGGGGTGCGCTGGGTCGAGCTCGAGGTAGTCGTCCATGTGCAGGGACGTGACCCGCGACCAGTCGATTCGCGGGTCCTGGCCGAGGGTGCGCAGCATCTGCTCCTGGGACGGCGCGGACGCGAAGATCACCCGCGCCCTGGGCTGCTCGGCCAGCACCTTCGCGAGCGCATCGGCGGCCGTACGACCGGCGGCTGTGCCGGCGGCTTCCGCCGTATGGCTGACCACGACGTTCACTGTCGATGCTCGATCGACGACCGACATCAGCGTCCTCCTTCATACCGGAATCCGTGCCAGGACTCCGTGCCTGGAAATCTTGCGTAGAAAATCATGCCTCGACAGCGCGCACCCTGCCGGGCGAGCGCCTAACCAGCCCTGGGACGACCCGTCTCGCACGGGAACGATCCCGTGACAGGCCGACCGCAAACTGCAATCGGTTGCACACTAGCACGGGTGGGCGGCATCATGGGAGGGGCCTCCCAGCACCCGCACGCGACGGAGGATCGCTGATGACCTCGACCATCCGATCTGACCGGCCCGGCGCGCCGTCCGATCCCCGTGAGCATCTCAAGCAGGTGATCCTGCCGTTCTGGCTCGCCCAGGAGCTCGGCGGGTTCTTCACCTGTTTCGACAACCAGAGCCGGGAGAGGGTCTCGACCGATAAGTTCACCTGGTCGCAGGGGCGTTTCGTGTGGCTGCTGGCCCAGGCTGCGCATCTGGCCGAGCCGGGTCTGCTCTCGGTGGACACGGCCCGGTTGCTGGAGGCCGCTCGCTTCGGTGCCGCCTTCCTGCTCGACCATGCTGTTCGGCAAGATTCGACGACGCGCTTCGTCATCGGTCGGCGCGGCGGCGAACCCGACGGGCGAGCGAGGCTGGCTCGACGCAGCGGCGCCCATTCTGGAGCGGTCGCGAGCGGATCATCTGGCAGGGACCGCGCCCACTGCCCCGTACGAGATTCCGGCCGGGCACGGAGGGTACGGGCCGCGGATGATCCTGGCCGACACGTTGCTGGTATTTGCGCAGGCCGCCGAGGGCGCTGCGGGCACGGAGCGGGAGCAGCCGCGGGAGGCGGTCGAGGCGGTGGTCTCGCAGCGTCTGCCGGACGACACGTTCTCGGAGATGCCCAGCCCGGATCCGGTCTCCCTGATCTCTCGGCATTGGGTCCCCGGGCACGCTATCGAGGGAAGCTGAGTGGCACTGGAGGTGCTCGGCGACGTCCGTGACCGCGGCCCGTTGCTCGACTCACTGGCGGCGCTGTGCGAGCTGGGGTGGGACCGCGAGCACGGAGGTTTGCTGGGCTTCTGCAACCGTGAGGGGCCATCCGCTCCGCGGGGGTGTCCGGGGCCCCTATGAGCAGCTGGTGACCTCGGCCAGGGACCCCTTCCACACCTGCAACCTGATGCAAATGGTCGAGCTCGACCGGGGGTAAGGGGTGACGCTCGAGTGCCGAGCAGTCTCAGGCCCTGGCCGGTCCGACGGTGCCACGCAGCATCGGCGTGCCGGGCAGGGTCACGGTGCGGGGGGTGTTTCCGGCGAGGAGCTCGGTGAGCGAGTCCACCGAGGCGCGCCCCAGTTCGGTGAACGGCGCCGAGACGGTGGTCAGACTGGGTGTCATGGTCTGGGCGAGCAGCACGTCGTCGCAGCCGACAATGCTGAGATCATCGGGAATGCTCTTGCCCAGCTCACTGAGCCCGGAGATGACGCCGGCCGCCATCAGGTCGTCGAAGGCGAACACTGCGGAGGCGTCGGACGCGACGACCTGCTGGGCGGCGGCGCGGCCGTCGGCGAACTGCGCTTCGAAGGGCCGTAGCTCGATGAGCTCGACGTCCTTCGCCTCGGCCCAGGTCCGCACGGCCTTGGCGCGGTGCGTGGCGGCCCAGGCAGCTCGCGGGCCCCGCAGCAAAGCAATACGGCGATGCCCCAGATGGTGGAGGTGGTCAGCGATCTCCTGCAGCGCCGGAGTATTGTCGCAGACCACGCCGGGCAGGCTGCGCATGGAGCGGTTGACGATCACGGCGGGGATGCCGTCCAGCACCTCGTGCAGTCGTTTCGAGGGCAGGCGCGGCGAGGCGATGATCAGTCCGTCGACCTGGGGGCGTATGCGGTCGACCAGTTCCTGCTCCGCGGTCGAACTGAGTTCGGAGTCGATCAGAAGCAGCTCGGCGTCCTTGTCCCGAGCGGCGTCTTGGACGGCGCGGATCAGCGGCGGGAAGAACGGGTTCTCGACATCGGGCACCAGCATTCCGATCACGCCGGTGCGGCCGGTGGCCAGTCCGCGTGCGGCGCGGTTGGGAGAATAGCCGAGGTCGCGGGCAGTGGCCACGATCCTCTCGCGCAACTCGCTCTTGACCATCTCGGGGCGTGAGAAGGCGCGGGAGACCGTTGAGGGTGAGACACCCACCGTGGTGGCGATCGAATAGATCGTGGCCCTTCGCATCATACGTCCTTCCGTCGGCCCAGGCGGCCCTGCTATCGCTCCGGGGGATGGGGAATATACTGCCGCATCGCGGCGGCAGGGCGACCGGGCGACGGGCCGACCCTGCTGCTCGCCGTCAGGCCTGCCCGCTCAGAAGTGCTGTGGCGCTCCCCCCTTGCCAGCGCTGAACTGCGCTTTGAGGGCGATTTCGGTGGCCCGCAGGCTCGCAGCGGTCGTGATTTCCGGCTGCTCGCCGGCGAGCAGTGCGTCGAAGAAGTACTGGGCGGGACGCTGGGCGGGGCCGAGCGGCTCGTCCCAGGTCTCGCGGTCGTGGGTGGTCACGGTCAGGCGGTGATAGGCCCAGTCGACCTCTGCCGTGCCGAGTGAGCCGGTCACGCGCATGCGGTAGTGACCGTGGACGTCGGCCGCCTCCGGGCCGAGCCAGTTCGCTTCGATGGTCGCCGGCACGTCGCCAGCGAGCATCAGCAGAGCAACGTGGTCGTCGAAGCCGGGGTGGTCATCGGCCCGGGCGTTGCCGACGTGCGCCGAGACGGTCCCGACCGGGGCCGTTCCCTGCTGCTCGCCGATCAGATCCAGTACGAGATCGATGTCGTGAATGGGCAGGTCGCCGGCGATGCCGCCGTAGGTGGCGGGGTCCAGGAACCAGGCCGGGCGGGTGGGCTGATTGAGTTTGTGCGGGCCGGTGGCGGCGACCATCGCGATGTTTCCGAGCACACCACCCGACAGCAGGCGCCGCAGCGCGAGCGTGGCCGGGTAGAAGCGCTTTTCGAAGACGATCGAGACGTGCCGTTCCGCGTCCACGGCGGCCTCGCGAATCGTCTCGAGCTGCGTGAGGGAGGTGCACAGCGGCTTGTCGGCCAGCACATGGGCTCCGGCTCGCAGCGCTGCGACGGCGGCCTCGGCGCGTTGGTTGTAGATCCCGGTGATGAGTGCGACATCGACGTCATGGGCCTCTAGCAGCTGCTGCGGAGTGTCGTACAGCGGGGCGCTGAGCCCGCTCAGGAACCTCTCGCGCAGCTTAGGGTCCGGTTCGGAGGCCGCCACCAGTTCGAGTTCGTCGCGGTGGGCGACCTCGGCCAGGGCGTAGTCGACGTGCTGATGGGCTGCGCCGAGGATGGCGACCTTCATCGAAGCTCCTTGAGGGTGGTGAGGCGGCCTGTGCGGGCCGCGGTGGTGATGGTGTCGATCAGGCGGACGGTGGCGGCGCCGTCCGCCGCGGTGATCGCCGGGTCCCGGCCCTCGGCGATAGCGTCCAGGATGTCTCTCCACTGCTGGATGTGGCCGGCGAGGCCGATGGCGGTGGGGTCGGAGGCTCCGACGCCGATGCCCTCGCCGTCGGCGCCGATCTGCGGGGCGGGGACACCGTCGACGTCCCAACGGGTGATCTCGCCCTGACCGATCTCGACCACGCCGCGCTCGCAGTGCAGGGTCAGGGTCGCGGGCGATCCGGGCGGCGTGGCGGTGGTGGTGGAGATCAGGCCCAGCGCCCCGCCGGTGAAGCGGAGGGTAGCAACGGTCGTGTCCTCCGCCGCGGAGTCGTGGGCGAGGGTGGCCTGCTGGGCGGTGACCGATTCGACGGGGCCGGCCAGCCATTGCAGCAGGTCGACGTTATGGACTCCCTGGTTCATCAGCGACCCGCCCCCGCCCGCAGGATCGCCGCGCCAGGCGGCCGCCGCGTAGTAGTCCTCATCGCGCCACCAGTGGACGTGAGTGGTGGCCAGACGCACCGCGCCGAGCGTCCCGGCCCTGAGTGCTCGGCGCACCGCGACCACCTCGGGTTCGAGGCGGCGCTGGGAGATCGTCGAGACGGTCAGCCCCTGCTTGGTGGCGAGGCCGACGATCCGGTCGGCGTCGGTCGCGGTCAGGGCCAGTGGCTTCTCGACCACTACGTGCTTGCCGGACTGGAGGGCCGCGAGGGCCTGCTCGGCGTGCGCCCCGCTCGGGGAGCAGATCGCGACCACGTCGACGTCATCGCGGAAGTTCAGCTCCTCGGGCGGGACCTGGACGGCATCGGGCCAGCCGGCCTCCGCGGTGGCAGCGGCATCGCTCCCGCTGAAGGCGCGCAGTTCGGCCCGGTCGCGCAAAGCGTCGAGGGCACGCGCATGGCTACGGCCGATGGTCCCCAGGCCGATCAGGCCGATGCCGGTCACGGTGGTCATGAGGTTCCCTTCCCTGGTGAGGCCGGTTCGCCCAGCAGGGCGACCAGGTCCCGTCCGGTGCACCGAACGTTACGTGAACAGCTCCAACCTACGGCGTTCACCACTTGACGTGCAAGCGATTGCAGACCAGGCTAGGTCCAGCAGGCCCCGCCGCCGTCGCCTCTCGCCGATGACTGTCGGGGCTCGCGACCAGCCAGCGACAGGTCCGGATAGGCCCGGACCATGAGGGGAGCAGCCGTGCTGCGCATCGGAATGATCGGTACCGAGAACTCGCACATCACGCATTTCACCCGGTTCTTGAACGTGGAGCAGCGCCATCCAGGGGTGCGCGCCGCCGCTCTCGCCGGCGGCCGCAGCGAGCGGAACCTGGAACTCGCCGAGCTGGGCGGGATCGACCTGATCGTCGACAAGCCCGCCCAGCTGGTGGACGAGGTCGATGCCGCGATCGTCTCCACCCGTGACGGGGCCAAGCACCTCGAGGATGCCCGGCCGCTGCTGGAGGCCGGCAAGCCGGTGCTGGTCGATAAGCCCCTGGCCGCCTCCATCGAGCATGCCCAGGAGCTGCTCCGGATCACGGAGCAGAACTCTGCGCTGCTGCTGTCCTGCTCTGCGCTGCGCTTCGTGCCCGAGATCGGGCACCTGGTACCGACCGAGAAGAGCGGCCCGCTGCGCCACCTGCACGTGATCGGCCCGGCCGATCCGGACAGCGACTATTCGGGTCTGTTCTTCTACGGCATCCACCACGTCGAGGCAGCGCTGGAGATCCTCGGCGACCCGGAAATCGATCTCGCCGCACTCGATGTGCGTGCCGTGCGCCGTGGTGACACCGTGGTGGCCACGCTGCGTATCGCCGACACAGAGGTCACCTTCACCTTCGTCGTGCCCGACGCCGGATCGCGAGTTCCGTTCCATGCCACCGGCATCTACCAGGCCGCGGTGGTCTCGCGCGACCTCACGCTCGGCGGGGACTACAACGCGCCGGCACTGACCGAGTTCCTGACGGCCGTCGAGACTGGCTCGGTCTCCCGCTCCCCCGGCCAGCTGCTGGCGCCCGTCGCGGTGCTGTCAGCCATCTCCTCCGCTCTCGAAAGGAACTGACGATGAACGAGCTCTCCCCCGTACGCTTCGGCGTGATCGGCGTCGGCATCATCGGCCGCCAGCACGTGGCCAGGCTGCTGTCCGACGCCTCCCCCGCCGCCCTGATCGCCTTGGCCGACGCGAACGCTGAAGCCGCACAGACTGTCGCCGAGGAAAACGGTGTCGAGGCCGCCGCGAGTGTCGAGGAGCTGCTGGCGCGCGAGGACATCGACGCCGTGGTGATCGCCGTGCCCTCGGGCCTGCACGCCGATGTCACCATCGAGGCGCTCGACGCCGGCAAGCACGTGTTTCTGGAGAAACCCATCGAGGTCACCGTCGAGGCCTCCGACCGGATCCGCGCCGCGGAGCAACGGTCGGGAACGATCCTCTCGATCTCCAGCCAGCGTCGCTTCGCCGCCGAGAACCAGTACCTGAAGAAGATCGTCTCCGAGGGGAAACTCGGACGCATCACCTCGGCGACCGTCGAGGTGCCCCTGTGGCGCACCCAGGAGTACTACGACTCCGGGGCATGGCGGGGCACCTGGAAGCTCGACGGCGGCGGGGCTCTGATGAACCAGGGCGTGCACCTTGTGGACCTGACCCTGTGGCTGCTCGGTGAGGTCGAGGAGCTCTACGCCTACACCGGGCTGCTGGCCCATGAGCGCATCGAGGTGGAGGACACCGTCACTGCCGCCGCCCGACTGCGCAGCGGCACCCAGCTGACGCTCCAGGCCACCACCGCCGCCTACGGCAACCTCCCGATCCGCATGAGCTTGATGGGAGACGCCGGGTCGATCGTGACCGAGTCCGAGCGCGTGATCCATTTCCACTCGCGCGACGGACTGGAACTGCCGGAGTTCGAGACTGTCGACATCATGCTCGCGCAACACCTCGACTTCGTCGACGCCGTTCAGCACGGCCGCACTCCCCTGGTCACCTCGGCCGAAGCCCGTGCGGCGGTGGCCTTCATCGAAGCCGTGTACGAATCCGGGCGGACCGGTCAGCCGGTTCGTCCCGCCGAGATGCCAGCCTCCGTCTGAGACCGGTGGGCATGGAGGCGGTCGTTGGATCTGGTGTGGCCAACGTCGATGCCGAGCAGACTCGACTCGCCCGCTAGTGGCGCCAGTGTTTCGCGGACCGCGGAGCGCACTGATCAAACCCACCTCCGGCACTGACACCCAGTTGACCCCAGAGTCAGTCTGCCGACAGACTCAAATAGCGAGAGGCAAAGCAATGATGCTTTCTAGAAGAAACGCTCTGACAGCGATCGGCCTTACCGGTATGGCAGGTGGCCTGGCGGCGTGTGGCGACGGCAATACCACCACCTCAGCGAACGGCGACCTATCGATTATCACGCCGATATTCCAGGACTCCGACGGCAAAGAACTGCTCGAAGAGGACATCGCTGACTCGTTCGATCAGAAAGTGAATCTCGCCGTCGATTACACACCGTTCGACCGGCTGAACGAGAAGCTGGCCACAAGCATTGCTGGCGGGATGTCGCGTGACATCATTATGACGGGTGTCGGGTGGGTGCAACCGTTCGCCGAGAAACAGGTCCTGGGGACCTTCGAGGACTCCCTCCCGGGACAGCTCGACATCCACGACAAGATTCTCGATACCTGTTTGTACGACGGACAGCTGCATGCGCTGCCTTACCAGATGTCCGGCACGTTCTTCGTTTACGATAAGGAGGCATTCGAACAGGTTGGCGTCGAAGGCCCCCCGGAATCACTTGAGAGTCTTCGCGAGATTGGAAGGGAACTCCAGCAGGGCGGCCCCTCAATCGATATCTTCACCAACAATCCCCGCATCAACTG